>JAAUQT010000008.1 GCA_012033495.1 Cyanobacteria bacterium RM1_2_2
GTTCGACTACGCTCAACCGATTGAATTCAGAAAGTTGGCGCGTTGAACGGAGCCGAAACGCATCTGATTTTGCCCATTGACTTAAGCTGATGCCATTTTGGATTTTGGATTTTGGATTTGCGATTTTGGAATCTTCGCGCCGCAATGGTTTCAGTCTGCGAACTGCCGCGTCCTCTGTTTAAATCGGTATGAGCATCGGTAGAATTGCTAAAAGTGGGCTTGTACCGAAATTTTGAACTAACCCGATTCACTTCAGGGTGCAGCAGCAAATACCGGGTGAATGGGCGATCTGTGCGTTGGACGCAGCAGGAGGTTCCAGTCAATTCTTCAGGGATCAGTGGGTGTCTGTCGATGCAGAGGTTGCCCCACCTTGCTCAGGGATGGTTGCAGGATTCAGGGTTTCATACCTTTCAAAGGGCTGGTGAATCCATGGGTTTTCTTCTAGGTAATCCACATAGTAATTGGGCGCAACGATTGAGCAAGACTTATACCACAGCACTGCGGTACGCACCTCATCGACGTAAAATCCATAGTTGCGATCGAGCCACACGAGCGTTCGTTTTAAGCTTTCACCTGAATCCACCAAGTCATCCACCAGCAAAACATGGCTGCCTAAATTGGGCGTCGTCATCGTCAGATCGCGGGCAAAGGTAATGGTGCTGCGGTTTTGTTTGCCTGCTCCGTGATAGGAAGACGTAGCCAAAATCGCCATGGGTTGATGGAAAATGCGAGATAGAATATCTCCAACCCGTAGCCCTCCTCGCGCTAAGCAAATAATTTGGTTAAATTCCCATTGAGATTGGTAGATTTTGGCGGCAAGGTGCTCAATTTTTTGGTGATATTCTGCCCAGGAAACGTAAAGGTCTGCCATAGAAACCGAAATGCTTTTAGCAAAGATGAAAAGCATCATACCAACTGTCAGCAAGGAATTCAGGCAGGCATTAAAATTTGAGTTCTGACGACGAACGCGACATAAAGACGGTATAAAGTTTTAAGGCTGACAGCGTAACGCTCACACATGCTCACACATTGGCTTCTCATACATATTAGGCGCATAGTAGGCGGAGAGGGTGATATGAAGAATTCTTGGGTTGGAGTTGGGGCAGTTTTTGGACGGCGATCCTTCTCAGTCAGCTTCCTATCAAGGCGGCACTTTCTGCGATATTGGGGGCTGTTTAGCATTTGTCTCGCTTTGGTGGTTAGCTGCGGTAGCCCAAGAACAACGACAACCACCACGACGGGCACTGCCAGCCCGATTGCTGCCTCAGAAGGCGGACGGGTGACAATGGGGACAACTCTCGAAGCCCGCACCCTCGATCCAGCGGACGCCTACGAAATCTTTCCCGGAATTTTGCTCTCTAACCTGGGCGATCGGCTTTATACCTACAAACCCGGCACAACTGAACTCACGCCCCAGCTTGCCACCGCCATGCCCACAGTCAGCGATGATGGGCTAACCTACACCATTCCGATGCGCGAAGGGGTGAAGTTTCATGATGGTGAGCCGCTGAATGCCGAAGCCATGGCTTTTTCGCTCAAGCGGTTTATGGAAAACGGGGGGCGTCCGGCGTTTTTGCTCTCCGATCGCATCGAGTCGGTGGAAGCGTCTGGCGAAACCGAACTCACGATTACCCTGAAGGAACCCTTTGCGGCTTTTCCGGCGTTGCTGGCGTTCTCTGGCGCGACTCCTGTTTCCCCGAAAGCCTACCAGATTGGCTCCGGTCAGTTTCAGCCCAATTCCTTTGTCGGCACGGGCCCCTACAAGCTGGCCCAATTCTCGCCCGACACAATTCGCCTGGATGCCAACCCCGACTACTGGGGCGACCAACCCGCCAACGAAGGCGTAGACATTCAACTCATCGCTAGTTCCGCCAACCTGTATAACACCTTCAAAACGGGCGGCTTAGATGTTGCCTACCAAACCCTCGATCCCGATCAGATTCGCAGTCTGGTCAAAGACGCGCAGGCAGGCGGCTGGAATGTGATTGAATCGGGTTCCAATGTGGTCAACTATTTGGTGCTCAACCAAAAAAGCAAACCGTTGGATGATGTGAGAGTGCGGCAGGCGCTCGCAGCGATGGTAAACCGCCCTCTCCTCGACGAACGGGTGTTTCAGGGGCAAGCCGAAGCGCTCTATAGCCTTGTGCCGACTAATTCTTCTGACTACAAGCCTGTTTTCAAAGAGGCTTACGGCGATGGCAACATGGAGAAAGCCAAGGCGCTGCTGACTGAAGCCGGAATCTCAGAATCGAACCCGCTGACGCTAGAAATTTGGTATTCCTCTAGCTCTGCCAAGCGAAACTTGGTTGCCACGACGCTGAAGGCCGCGATCGAAAGAGACATGGGCGGCATGGTGAAAATTGAACCTAAAACCGTTGAAGGCGCAACGCTGTTCGAGAATTTGGATAAGGGAACCTACCCTTCGGTGCTGCTCGACTGGTATCCCGACTATGCCGATGCGGATGCTTTCATTGAACCGTTTATGTCCTGTACGAAAGGTTCGGTCGCAGCAGGCTGTGAGGAAGGGCAAAGCCAGGTGGGTGGGTCATTTTACTACAGCCCAAAAGCCAACGATTTAATCAAAGCCCAACGCACTGAGCAGGATGCTGCGGCTCGCAAACAGCAGTTTGAAGACTTACAGGAGTTGCTAGCTGAAGATGTGCCCTACATTCCGCTGTGGCAGGACAAAGACTATGTGTTTGCCAAAGCTCAGGTGGAAGGGGTAGAAATTCAGCCTAGTCAGCAATTCCTGTTCGGGCAAATCAAAAAATAGGGGCAAATTATCACTCTTAGGCGTTTCTCTCCTTCCCCAAGTATGTCTCGATCAAAAGCACTGCAATATTACATCTTCTCTCGCCTGATGCTGGCTCCGTTGATGATTTTGACGATCACAACGCTGATTTTTATCTTGATGCGGGCTACACCAGGCGACCCCATTGATTCGCTGTTAGGGCCTCGTGCTCCAGAAAGTGCCAAAGCCGAACTGCGATCGAGTCTCGGATTGGATGCGCCTTTGTGGTTGCAGTATGTTCGCTATATGGGGAGCTTGCTGCGGTTTGACCTCGGCACGTCGCTCACCACTCAAGGCCAAACCGTTTGGCAAATTATTCAGCAGCATTTTCCAGCAACGGTAGAGCTAGCCGTTTGCAGCATGGTGGTGTCGGTGGTGGTGGGTGTGGGGATCGGAGCCTTAGCCGCCTCGAAGCCGAATACGCCCGTTGATGTAGGTGGGCGGCTGTTTGGCATCTTCACCTACGCTGTGCCGATGTATTGGTTTGGGATGCTGTTGCAATTGGTGTTTGCAGTGCAGTTGCGCTGGTTTCCCCTAGGGACTCGCTTTCCGCTGACGATGCCTGCTCCAGTCGGGCCAACCGGGCTTTACACAGTAGACAGTCTGCTGCACTTCAATCTAGGTCAGTTTTTACTAGCCTCTACTATCTCACTTTGCCTAGCCTCACCCTAGGAATTTTGCTGAGCGGCGTGTTTGAGCGGATGGTGCGGGTGAACCTTAAACAAACGCTGAAGGCAGATTATGTGGAAGCGGCCAGAGCGAGAGGCATTCCAGAACCGCGAATTGTGGTAGCCCATGCCCTCAAAAATGCCTTGATTCCAGTGATTACGGTCTTGGGACTCACCTTCGCCTCCCTGCTAGGAGGGGCAATCCTCACAGAAGTGACCTTCTCCTGGCCGGGGTTAGCCAACCGCCTCTATGCCGCCATTTCCCTACGAGATTATCCCGTTGTGCAGGGCATTATGGTGTTTTTCTCGGTAATTGTGGCGCTCGCTAGTATTGCGATTGATATTCTCAATGCCTATATTGATCCCCGGATTCGCTACTAATCCGCCGCAGGCAACTTGACCTATCCAAGCCCTATGTCTAGAGCACATCAAGTTTTTCGAGTAGCAGCCGGCGATCTGTTAGACAAATGAGCCGACTGGAACGCTCTGGCTTCAGTCATTGTCTGCTTGAGTTTAAGGTCTGCTTGAGTTTGAAGTCTGCTACTCTTGCCCTTCTAAGGTTGAGCCAGCTTCCAAGTCTTTTTCTAAATCTGGATTCAGCCAAACCACCTGACGCTGCCTCGGATTGAAGCGAATATTCTGCTCTTGCATCACATCCATAGTCTGCTGCGGATCAAAATGGCGGTCAAAGTCGGCTTGAAGGCTAGCAACCTGACTAGACGCTTCATCGACTTCCACTTGCAACCGCCGCAAATCTTCCTGTTGCTGTAGGTTAGAGGGAATGAGCTTCACCAAGGCAGACAGGGCTGCCGCTGCAAAGAGAAAGTTAATCCCTACCTTCACGGCTGCCTCAATGGCTGCTGCCCGATGCGGAGATTGGCGTGGGCGCGACTGGCGGGACTGACTGCGTACCCGTGGCTTGCGAGGCGGCTTAGGAGAGGAATAGGGATGGGGTTGAAGTGCGTTCATATATATTAAGCCCGGCTCTAACAACGGGAAAGTTTCAACAGGATAACCTAGATTTTCAACGCTTGACGGCTGAAGTAAATTTTTTTACGTTGAATTTTTTGCCACAGCACAACTTCAACTCAGATGGGATGAGGCTATCTATCTTTAGTGTGCCCAACCATCTTCTTCATGGCAAGGAGATTCTAGCCTATTGGTAGCATAATCTCCGCTTTTTATTTCAGGCTTAGAAAAATACTTTTGCTTCGTTGTAGCTCCTCTCAGCGCAACCCAAGTTTCAAGATTGCCTAAATCAAGGCAACCTAACTAAAGCAGAATGCACAGCATTGCGCTGAAAGCAACAAAATTGAGGTTGAGAAAAAGAATGAGAAAACAGAGAGTAAAGGCTTACCTGACTCAGCAATTGCCTACTCTCTGTTATGGATTTGGTGTCTTATTGACTACCCAGTTTTGCGATTTCCCTTGGCAGCAAACCGTCTATTCCTACTTATACAGTTCGGTAGACAGACGGAACGCCATTACAGCCGGGATCAGGGCAACAACCAGCGCAATGTAGACTTGAGTATCTGATAGAGACATGATTTAGAAAGCTCCTAACGTCATGTTGATAATATGCAATGCAAGCAATGCCACTTCAAACAGAAGCCAGCATATGCTGACGTTCATTAATGTCAGATAAATCAGGACTTTGTGGAATGCTTTGTCACATGATGTAACAAAGAGCGGCTGTTCTTTTAGGAAGGTTCTTTTAGGAAGGGAAATCCATCATTATTTGAAGCAGTCAGAAGCGGATTTTAGCGTCTGGCATCGCCGAATGTCCTTACAGAAGGGAGACTTCAAACCACTTCCCAGACATCCTCTCAACGGTTGCCATAGACTGTTTCTGTTACAGAAATATCTTGATGACAGAGGGCTTTCTTGCTAGCTGCTGTTCTGCTCTCTGGTTTCAGGGCTTCTGAGAATTGCTCCAGAACCAATGCAGCAGATTAAGCTGAAATTAGGAGTTGTCTTCCGAAAAAGTGTTGGTTCCGGCTGAGGAAAACAGCCCAAACAGCGGCCCTAAAACCGCACCTACAACAAACCCTCCAGCGTGCGCCCAGTAAGCAATCCCGCCGCTTTCCATCCCAATATTGACGGGTGCTCCTAAACTCGCTACTCCGTAAAAAGCTTGCTGAACAAACCAGATTCCAAGAAATACAATGGCGGGAACTCGAAATGTGAAGAAAATGATGAAAATGGGAATTAGCGCCAGAATTTTCACCTGCGGGAACCGGAGAATGTAAGCACCCATGACTCCGGCAATTGCCCCACTGGCTCCTAGGGAAGGCACATCTGATCCAGAGGCAAAGGCATATTGGGCCAGTCCTGCCAGAATACCGCAAAGTAAGTAGAAGCCTAAAAAGCGCCAGTGCCCCATCTCATCTTCTACGTTGTTGCCGAAGATCCAGAGATAGAGCATGTTACCGCCCAAGTGCAGCAAGCCGCCGTGCAGAAATTGGGACGTGATTAGCGTTAGGGCTTCACCACCAATTGAAAACCGGGAGCACCACGCAGGCTAGCCGTGAGTTCTTCTGGCACCACTGCCCAAGTGCTAAAAAACGTTTCGAGCCTTGGCCCCATTAAGCTCGCTTCATAGAAGAAGACCAAGACATTAATGAGAATGAGCGCGTAGGTAACATAAGCAGTTGTCCGAGTTGGGTTTTCGTCGCGAATTGGAACCACAGGCGATGCCCTCTACCGTCGATACAAAAGATACAAAGATTGTAAGGGGAGATGATTCCCTGCGATCGGTTGCCGTCTCCAACTTTCGATAGAAATCTGCTGGTTTTGGCAGCCGCAAGCTTACCACTCTTCACCGTCTTGTTGGCTGATGTGTCTGGCAATCACGATTGCTTCTTCGGGCGTAAACCGGACTGGAATGCCCGGCTCCCAGGATTCGACAAAGGTTTTTAAAAAAACGCCGTCACAGGTAAAGCTGTAGGTTTGCTGGATTCGCCATTGAGGAATGTCTCGGTAACGATAATGCACAAGCGTGAGCACGGCAAGCTCCAAGGAGAGGTCGATGGGGACTTGCCCTTGAAATTGCGAGAAGCCACTCAAACCCGTCAATCCTCTTGCCTCTCGCCGCTGTTGCTCCTTGAGACGACTGAGCAACCCTTCTAGACTTTCTGCTTCACCCATATTTTTTAGCGATGAAATAAATTAATACATCAGTACTAAAAGAATCGTACCAGAGGTGAACCCAAAGGGCGCAAAAGTTAGCTTAATTTTTCTGAGGAGGTTTTGAGACAAACTGGCTTAACTCACTCCATAACTTTCCCCAATTTATCGTTATCGACCTGCCGCTGATCGGCGAATACAGTGGAGACATCAACCGAAAGGGGATAGTACAAAACCACTTAAACCTTTCATTCACATTCACTTCAAGGAGTACAAATCATGTCTTTACGTCAATTAGGTCTTGCTATTTCGATTACTGCTTTGTCTGTACTGTCAGTAGCTGCTATGGAAGAATCAGCCTTGGCTGGCCGCCGCTCAGGGCATCACGGACACCACGGACATCAAGAACATCACGGGCTGAAAAAGCAATGTTTCCATACCTATCACGGCGTACGCTGTTATTACGTTAAAAGCCGATGAAGCAGACAAATATGGCACTACGCAAAAAGTTTAGGACAAGGGAGTGGAGGGTTGTTTCCCCAGCCAGGGATTCCACCCTGCATCCCGTCCTAACCCAAATCGCTACAACGATGAGAAGGATTTAATAAATGCTTGAGCAACTTTAGGGCGCGTCATCCATTCAGGGTCAAACGCTTGCAGTATCCGCAGGATCGCGCCCGTTGCCAAAACAGGCTAGGGGCTATCGCCTTGCCAGGGTCAGAGTTTTAGCTGGAATGGATCACAGTCCCTAGCTGAGGCAAGCTTATGTACAAGTCCATCCAACACAATTAAATACAACATAGGGCAAGGATAAATCGACTTTTCGGTTAAGCAATTGCCCAACTGAATTGATTTAATCCTTGCCCTATTCATTTCACATTAGCTTCGATATCAGCCAGCGACTTGAGATGAATCGAGCCGCTACCGTCCGAAACGCCTTGTAAAGTTGTCTAATTCTGGAGGATTCCAGTAAGATTACTGAACAACAATTTTGCCTGCCATACCTGCACCCCGGTGAGGAGAGCAGTAATAGCTGTAGGTGCCAGGCGTCTCGAAGGTGGCTTCATAAGACTCGCCAGGAGAGAACATCAACTGGTCATGAGACTTATTAGCAGCAGCCCCTTCAAACATAACGTTGTGGGGAGGAAGCTTGTTGTTTACCCACTTCACAGTATCGCCCGCTTTAATTGTCACTGTCGAAGGCTCAAACGCCAACATACCATTGTCTGCACCCATTTTCACAGTGACGGTTTCAGCAGCAGCAGGAGACACTGCCATGAAAAAGCTGCCAATTACCAACGCAACTGCGCAAAGGGCGAGACCTAAACTCCGTGCGACAGAAGAAATCGATTTCATGAAATACCTCGGAGATTTAAGTTAAATCCGTTCTCACTTGTAGATTTTATCTTGATTACTTACCTTTCAAACGCTTTCAAAAGGTAGTATTTCCCCAACCTGGGGCTTTTTCAGCCGCTCGCAAGATAAAAGCTGCTAAATTTGCGGCTTCCGGGTCTGACAACCAGCTTTCCGAAACCTGACGACAGGAGTAAGTATATTCCGCACCGTCATAGGTCATGGGTTCCCGCAAAAAAGCAACCAAGCTCAAAATGCTGTCACGGGGCGGGGTGGCTGCTTTCAGTGCCTCCAGAGATAGGGAGACGGTTGGATCAGGCAGCGTTGAGCCGCCCACATGACAGTTTTTGCAGTTCTCTTCAAAGAAACGCTTGCCACTTGACAAGTTCGCGGCTGAAAATGAGCGCGTTTGCCCTTCTGAGTTTAGCTTCAACTCAACCGATTCTTCGACGCGCAGATAGCGACGTACATAAGGATCGACGGCATCCGCCCAGCTAGGGTTCGCTGCCCAGAGACTCATCCCTACGAGCAGCAAAACCCCAATGGAGCGCAGGCTAACCCAAAGCATTCGCACAAAAAACATGGCTTATATTCACCGATCAAGTAGGGATGCGAGGTCTAGACTTTAGTAATAGATCTTGCCGCCGCCCCATTTTTCGCCGACTACTTTCGGCTGAAGCAAAATGTGACCCGCGATCGCAACCAAATTCTCTTCGGTTAGGTTCCGCATTTTGGGAAAAATGTCGGTACTTTGGGTGCTGGGATGTAGTTCTGCAATCGATTCTGCCCCATCGAACGTGGTGGGGTTATGCATGTAGTCTACCAGCGCTTCGAGATTGTCGCGTCGGGGTGTAGCCAGCGCTAGAGTGGCTGGATCTAGCCCCACGTTAGGGTCAGTTTTAGTCACGCCGCCCACATGACACTGACCGCAAGCATAGTTAAACAACCGCTTACCTTCAGACACCTGCTGCAAGCTGAGCGTCACAGGATCGCCTGCATCATTAAGTGCGACAGTCCGGGTGGCTGCATCTAGTTCGGCCGCGGTCGCACCGTTAACGAATAGCTGAAATGCTAAAAATACCGTGATCGCAACAAGCCAGATGTATTTCTTAAACATGGTTCTCCTTGAAAGCGTCCTCAGTGATGAGAAATTTGACATGAGTTCAACACAGCGAGACTCAATCTGGTTCAGCAGAAGGTAAGGCAGAAGGAGTGGGTCAATGCTAGGCGATAACCTTAAAAGCAAGCGCTGAGGATGCCAAATATAATGAATGAATCAGTCCAAGACTAAATCAGCTTTTTTGCTGGAGTAGAAACTGCTCAAAGCGAATGCCTCTACTTCATCCTTCATCCTTCATCCTTTTTCCTTTGCTCAGATGCGATTGAGCATACTCATTCAATATCATGCCACTGAATGGACGCTTTCCCAAGCTAGGATTGATTTCCAAACGCAGGTGCAATTACTCCAGGGAGCGTTGTTTTTGAGGCAAATTGAGATATCGCCAGCTATTACCGACATCGCAAAAAGTCAGGAGAATTTTCTGAAGCACTAGAGCTACCAGCCGTAAACCGTTTTCAGAGTTTGGATAAAGTCGAGTTAAGAACAACATGGCTCCATTTGTGAGCAAAACAAGTGAGCAAAACAAGTGAGCAAAACAAAACGCGGGTTGGGGCGGTCATCAGCCCGTTCAATTTGCCGAAACACCGGCGCTAGTTCGGGGCATTGATCTGAGTTGAATCTGTTGCATAAATCGCCCAAAGCAAACCAACGTTAGCCCGAAACCAATCAGCGACACAAAAATAAACAGCACGCAGCCAAGCTAGAAAAGTTCGCTTGTTGGCTCGATGTTTGCGCTGGCAATTTACTTTAGGCGGTCTGCCCAAAATCAGGGCTGCCCAAAATCAGGGCTACCGGTAGTTGGTAAATTGCAGTGCTACCGGATAGTCTTCCTGCTTCAAGCGCTGGATGATGGTTTGTAATTCGTCTTTTGATTTGGCAGATACCCGCACCGCATCTCCCTGAATAGATGCCTGCACTTTGTTAAATTCATCTCGAATCAGCTTAGAAATCTGCCTAGCAAGCTCGGAACTAATGCCCTTACGCAAGGTAATTTCCTGCCGTACTCGCGCCCCACTAGCCGACTCAATCTTGCCATACTCGAAAATCTTCAACGACAAATTTCGCTTACTGGCTTTGGTCTGCAAAACGGTGTGAACCGACGTGAGCGTAAATTCGCTGTCGCTGTTGATGGTAATTGCGTTTTCCCCCAGTTCCACCGTCGTTTTTGTGTCTTTCAGGTCGTAGCGCGTGCCAATTTCTCGCACAGTTTGATCGATCGCATTCACCAATTCCTGCCGATCGAAATCGCTAACTACGTCAAACGAATAAGTAGAAGCCATGACTGCATTGAATGAATGAGTGCAACAAAGAAAAGCGTTGAAGCATCCAGGGTGAAACAACGCCAGTTCAGACTCAGTAGCCTATGGGTAAAGCTACCGTCCAGATATTTTAGCGTACCTGACTCTGCCAAAAATGAGATCGGCTTGCGGCAGATCGGCTTTTGGCAACTTGATTTTATGCGGCAACTTGCTGCAAGCTCAAAATCATCAACGTTGCGATGGTGGCAGAGCCAACCCCAAACATCAACGAACGCAGCAGCGGCACATTCAAAATATAGAAAGCCGAGTAGAGGAATCGGGCGACAACATAGGCAATCGCGGCTCCCTTCGCGGTAGGGGAATCAACCTGCGTCATGTAAGCCATCAATGCTGCGGCTGCAAACAGCATAAATGACTCAAATGAGTTTTGGTGTGCCCACGTTGCGCGTTGAGCATAGGCAGGCAGTTTGTCAAACATGGCGCGAGGAGCCGCCATATCATAGCCTGCCTGCACTCGTGCGAAACCAACAACTAAAAACGGCAGATAAATTAGAACCGCTGCTGCAACAATGCAGTAGAGCAAGAGGGTGGAAACCGGGTACTGCATAGGAATAGGTAAAAGTAAGCCAATGGCTAATTCAAAGACAGGACAACAATTAAGTGGGTCACTGCCTGCCGCTTAGGCGAACCCAATTCACTGAAATGAGATGGAATTAATCGAAATAGAACAGAGTGACCACTTTTCGCTGCTCCTCCGCATCATTGCAAGTTTTCAGCAGAGTTTGGCTATCGTGAAAGGCGAAGCAAATTAGCTGCTGACAGCGAGAAATGATTTCTTGGTTGCAGATGGCGCTTGCTTCTGCCAGAGATAAGTGATCATTCTCGGAGTTTTCCACCAGATGAATCACCTGTTCGAGTTGCTCCCGCGATTCTTTAGGCTGGCGTTCCAAACTTTGAGGCAGAATAACGGTCAACAAGTTTGGGTCAGCCCGCATAGCTCCGCGAATGGCGGCAGAATTCGTTCCAGTTGCACCAGAGGTCAGAACGTGGTTGCCTGACAGGACGAGTGCATAACTCATTAATTCGATCAGATGTTGGTGGGTGATCGGTACATGACGCGACCCTAACAGAGCAATCCGCTTTGATCCAGTTTGCTGAATCGCCGCTAGCTCCTGTAAGAACTCATCAACTTTAGGTAAATCAATAGATTGGCTCAAAGACTGAGAAACAAATAATCAAAAATGACCTCGCTATTGTAGCAGGTGTCAGGGACGAACGATCGGGCGCATCTGGCACTTGAGTTTAACTCAGAGTTAAAAGTCACAACAACCGCTGTTCCTGATCGCCTAAATGTAAAAAGCCGGAGGTTTCGTGGTGACGGTCAGGGTAGAGATCAAGCGTAGGCACTTCATCCTCCTCAACCCCTAGCTCTCCGGCTGGTAGGGGTCTACCTGAGCGCTCTTCCAGCGCCATGTCTTGGCACTGATCTAACCGATCCATCATCTCTGGAGGCAGGGCAGGCAGCATTCGTGTAGATTGGCACAGGAAGAACGTGAAGGAGACACTGCCCAAACGAACCTGATCCCCATCTTTCAGCAAAGCTTGGCGAACGGGTTCACCATTGAGGAGAGATTGGTTGCGGCTGGCTAGATCGAGGAGGTAGAAGCCTTGTCCTTTGATAAATTTGATTGCCGCATGGCAACGCGATAACCGAATATCCTGAATGGGAATGAGTGCTCGCTTCGGATCACGTCCAATCACCCAGACCTGTTGAGGCTGAAGTAATGCCTGCGTTTTACCGCGCAGCAGGTTCGTGACGAGATAAGCCTGCTCCCCTGACACAAATCCCTGCACATAGGGTAATGTTACTCTTGCGAGAGAACGACTTCCAGAGGTTTCCAGTTCTAATATTTCGTCTAGCAAACCACGGTGATGCTCATAGAGTTTCAAGAAGACTTGATACAGCTTCAATCGCTCCTGCAACTCTGTGTGCTCACTCAAATTCGCTAGAGAGGCAGCATAGTCTGCCAGTTCAGTTCGATTTGCCATGTCCAGAGAATCCTAAGTCATATACTTGATGGAAGGGTTGGTCGAGGCAGGCAGCCCACAAGCTGTAGCCAATAAGTAGCCGATGATAGGTACGTTCTCTACTAAATTGACAAAATCTAAAATCTAACAATTTGGCTTGATGCTTGAGACAAAGTCAGCAACTAAACGCTAACTTATGGGCTAGATGACAACAGTGATTGGGGGCAGTGCAGCAAGTCGGATAAAAGCCTCGACAGGATGAATCCATGAATTCAGGTCAGTCTTGCTTTCCAAGTGATTTTTACAATCCAAGCCAAGATGAAGAAAAAACTCTAAAACTTCAGCGCATCAGTCAGCAGAGTACCCCCTAAGTTGAGCTTGATTCGTAAATACCACTTAGGTTTACAAAAAATTGATACTGCTCAAGTTCTACTCCGTAGATATACGGTAATTCTTCTGGCTCATTGTCTTAACTGCTGATGTTTCAGCGCAGCCTGTTCACATCGTGTAGGTGATGGGGAAAAAGCTGAAGATTGATGCACACCCTGATCATGCAAGTATCATGCAAGTGGAAAAGCTTAGATCGACAAATTCAAACTAACAAACAAACAAAATGCTGGTGCTTGTGATTTTTACCGAAAAAATTCATCGAAAAAAAGAGGAAGTTCAGCAAAAGCAACAAGGACTTCTTTGCCTTTTTGTTCAAGCCTCAGCTTAATCTTTCCCAAAGGAAGGTATAACCGCGAAACTACGGAGAATTGTTAAATCTTTTTAAAAGCTTTATCAGCATGAAGCCAATAGGTGTAGTTCCGTAAAAGATGCCTTTTGACTCCGCTCAACGCTCCAACCGAAGACCCAAGCGGGGTGAGCGGAGTCGAACCCCAAATTCTGAGTTGAGTTGAATTAAGTTCATCAACTTACCTCAAAAAATCCAACAGTTCGCGATTAACGGTTTGCGGAATTTCTTGCTGTATCCAGTGTCCGCACTGCTGCAAAAGCTTAAGTTTCAGAGAGGCACTAACCAGACGATCCATGCCTTCAGTCAGCCTTTGGCTAAAGAAAAAATCTTCTTCTGCCCAGAGCACCAGAGTCGGTGCCGTGATCAGAGCAGGCGAACGACCCAAATTTTCTAACCAAGTTTGCGGAGAAAGCAACTGCCGATAGTGTTTAAGTGCCGCAGAAATTGCGCCTGGTTTTTCGAGAGCCGCCTGAAAAATTTCAGTATCGTGCCTGGTGAACGCCCCTTTGCGAACTGCTTGCTCTTGTAGCAAGTTGCACAGAATGCTCCGTAGATTTTGGCGAATCAACCATTCCGGTAGCGCCGGAACTTGTAAAGCGAGCAAATACCAACTGCGGCGAAGTTGATCTAAGTTGCTGACCAACTCTTGCATAAATTGCTGCGGATGAGGGGCATTTAAGATTGCCAATCGATCGAGCAGATTGGGAAATTTTTGGGCAAAGTGCCAGGCAATCGTGCCGCCCCAATCATGCCCTACCAGGTGGGCTCGCTGATAGCCCAAGCGTTGAATTAGTCCACCAATATCAGCGCTAAGCGTGTCAAGGTCATAGCCTGTTTCGGGTTTGTCTGAGTCATTGTAGCCACGTAGATCAGGCACAATCACTTTAAAGTGGCGAGCCAAAGCTGGGATTTGATGTCGCCAAGAGTACCAAAACTCTGGAAAACCATGTAGTAAGATTACGAGATCACCCTCACCTTGAGTGACGCAGTGTAGCCGAATGTTGTTGGTTTCTATAAAGCAATGCTGCCATCCAAAATCGGTATCGCTCATAAGAATGGAAAGGTGAGAAAAGAATGTGTAGCAATTATTACGGTTGCTGTTTCCTAGCCTAACATTTGCAAGCAGAACAGCGGCGAGGGAAGTCTTCAACCGTCACAAGTCTGATTTTGCCCCAACTGGAAAGAGTCGGAAACAGGGAAGCGTGATTGGGCAGTATGGCGCATGATCTGTAAGCCAGTGATCTAAAAGCTGAAAGAACTCACAGTCTGGAAATGTCCAAAATCTAGGAGAGGCAAAACCCCATCCATACTGCCAATTCAGATAAGATATGTAAAGAAACGTTGAAGGAAAGGTAGGAATGCGAGTCGCGATCGTAGGGGCTGGATTGGCTGGGCTAGCAGCGGCAGTCGAGTTGGCGGATGCTGGTCATGAAGTTGAGATTTTTGAAGCGCGTCCGTTTGTGGGCGGCAAAGTGGGAAGCTGGATCGATGCAGATGGCAACCACATTGAAATGGGGCTGCATGTGTTCTTCAACAACTACGCCAACCTGTTTGCGCTCCTGAAAAAAGTAGGCACGTTTGAGGCACTTCTCCCTAAAGCGCATGTTCATACCTTTATCAATCATGGTGGCGAGATTGGAAATCTCGATTTTCGGTTTTTGTTGGGTGCGCCTTTTCATGGATTGAAGGCATTCTTTACCACTCAACAGTTGACCTTCCTCGACAAATTGCAGAATGCCCTAGCCCTTGGAACTAGCCCCATTGTGCCCGGATTGGTCAATTACGATCTGGCGATGAAGTGGATTCGGTCGCTCGATCGGATTAGCTTCGCCGATTGGTTTCGCAGTCATGGCGGTTCGCAGCACAGCCTAGAGCGGATGTGGAACCCAATTGCGCTGGCGTTGGGCTTCATTGACACTGAGCAAATTTCGGCTCGCTGTATGTTGACTATCTTCATGATGTTTGCGGCCAAGACCGAAGCTTCGCGGCTCAATTTGCTGGCTGGCTCGCCGGATGAGTATATTCACAAACCGATTTTGCAGTATTTGAAAGCGCGGGGCGGAATAGTGCATACTCGTCGCCAAACCCGCCGGATTTTGTTTGAGGAGGCAGGCGGCTCGACTCGCGTTACGGGGTTAGCAATCGCCAACGGAGACACCGAGGAAACGATCACCGCTGACTGTTACTTAGCGGCTTGCGATATTCCCGGCATTCAGCGTTTGTTACCTCAAGAGTGGCGGAAATGGCAAGAATTCGACCAAATTTATAAGCTGGAAGCCGTGCCGGTTGTGACGGTGCAGTTGCGGTTTGACGGTTGGGTGACAGAAATGCGCGATGCCGCCGAACGCAAGCAGCTTGACCATGCGGCAGGACTCGATAATTTGCTTTACAGCGCCGATGCCGACTTCTCTTGCTTTGCAGATCTGGCGTTGACGAGTCCGAAAGACTACTACCGCGAAGGGCAAGGCTCGCTGATGCAAGTAGTGCTAACGCCGGGCGATCCGTTTATTAAGATGAGCAATGCGGAGATTGCCCAACACGCGCTTCAGCAACTCCACGATCTGTTTCCATCTTCCCGCGAGCTAACGATGACCTGGTTTAGTGTGGTGAAATTGGCACAGTCGCTCTACCGAGAAAATCCGGGTATGGATGTATACCGTCCGGCGCAGAAAACCCCGATTCCCAATTTCTTTCTGGCAGGCAGCTACACGCAGCAAGACTACATCGACAGCATGGAAGGAGCCACGATTTCTGGAATGCAGGCGGCAGCGGCAATTTTGGAGCCAACGGGGTATCAGGTCAAGGGCGCAGGGCTATTCAAATATTGAGGCAAATATCAAGGCAGACATCAAGTTCATCGACAACTGCCCATAGAATTTCAATTTGATCGACCACCTAACCCACGACGAACCCCTCATGACTCATTGGCTTGAACATACAGTGCAAATTGAAGTTGAAACTCCGATTAACGTGGTGTGGGATCTCTGGTCGGATCTAGAGCAAATGCCTCGGTGGATGAAATGGATCGATTCGGTGAAAGTTCTGGAGGAGAATCCTGATCTGTCTCGCTGGAAGTTAGCTTCTACTGGATTTGAATTTAGCTGGCAATCGCGGATTATCAAAATCGTCAATCATCAAATTATTCAATGGGAATCGGTAGATGGATTGCCAAACCGGGGCGCAATTCGCTTTTATGATCGAGGCGAACACAGCATCGTGAAGCTCACCGTTGGCTATGGCATCCCCGATATTCTGGCTCGGCTGATGGACAATGCTTTTCTGAGTCGCGTCGTAGAATCCACTCTCTATGCCGACATGGAGCGTTTTCGAGACTATGCGTTGAAGTCGCAAGGAAAAGCGTGATTGTTGACAAGGCAGACTTTGCCAATATTTTGTGTTTGAATCAAGGCTTCACTAACTCAAAGCTTTTGACTTCCAACACAGGGCCGATCATGGCAACCGTCATGACATCTTCTCGAATTTGCCCTTTGACCTGAACGGCTAAATTCGGTTGGAGTAACCCTTTCGGTGCGCCTTTCAAAATTTCGTAGGTGACACCTTCGCGGGTGACAAGTGCCCACGTCCCCATGCCCATTCCCGATCGTTGAATTACGCCTTCAACTGTAATCATGGCGGTTATTTAGTTGAACTATCAAGTCTAAGCTGACCATTGGTTTTGACGATTGGTTTGATCATAGAATTTTCCTTTTCGCTAAGGGCTACAATTGTCAAAAAACTTTTTATACGGATTCCTGAAAAACCATCCTAAAATTAAGCATCGTCAACAGCCAAGCTGCTTAGATTCCGCAGTTCCGAATTCTGAACTACGAATGGTGAATGTCGATGACGAAATAATGAAAACGGTCGCTGCTCAATCTGCCTATGCCGCTTTACCTCACCGATCGATTGTCGTCTCCGGTTACTGAGCCTGTTCACCTCACATTATCCCTCACTGCTGAGGAGCGCACCCGCTCGCGTCATTATTTTGAAACCGATGAAACCATAGACGGGGAAGGCGTGCATCTAAATTTGGCCAGAGGGACGGTGCTCCGGCATGGGGACGTGCTGCGATCGGAAGACGGCAAAACGCTCGTGCAGATTGTCGCTAAGCCAGAACCCGTGATGACTGTGCTGGCTTCGACACCGCTCGATTTGCTGCGGGCTGCTTACCATTTGGGCAATCGCCATGTGCCGCTGGAAGTGAAGGAAACTTATTTGCGGCTTTCTCCCGATCCGGTGCTGCGATCCATGCTGGAACAAATGGGCGTTCAGATCACAGAAGATGTGCTGCCCTTTGAACCAGAAGCGGGAGCTTATAATCATCCTGAGTCGAGCCATGCTCATCGCCATGCTCACAGCCACGCGCATGGCTAGGGTTCGTGCATCCATGATGCTTTTTGGATCGCTTTACGCGCAATGATGAGGTGAATGAATAGCCCTTAAATGGAGAGCAGTATGAACAAAGTAGCGGTGTTTGGCAATACTGGAGGCGGTAAATCAACACTGAGCAAGAAATTATCAGAAATGACAGGATTACCCCTTCATGTGTTGGACAAGATCAAATATGAGCCAGGAGGGGCTGAGGTTGCATATGAAGATTATCAGCGCATCCATCAGCAAATTTTAGCAACTGACCAATGGATTATTGATGGGTTTGGCTGCATGGAAACCCTTTGGCCACGACTCAATGCGGCAGATAGTCTTATCTTCGTTGATTTACCGCTGCATGTACATTTCTGGTGGGTCACAAAACGCCTGATCACAGGTCAGTTTAACCCGCCCGAAGGCTGGCCCGAAAACAGTCCGATCTTGAAGAGTTCGTTGAATAGTTACCATACGCTTTGGCGATGTCACAAATATTTGACTCCCAAATATCGAGACTACGTCCAGCAGGTTCAAAACACCAAGCATATTTATCACCTTCGAGCGAGTGAACAAATTGCCCAATTTCTTAAATCGCTCGAAAATAAAACTGCTCTTCAAAAGGATATATCAGCCTAATTTCTACTTCAGCCGCTCGATCAAGTGATCGCCGACTCGTAGCGCATTGGCAATGACCGTCAGGGCAGGACTAACGCTGGCACTTGACGGAAAGAAACTGCTGTCTACGACATAGAGATTATCCAGATCATGGGCGCGGCAGTTTAGATCAAGCACGGAAGTCTGCGGATCTTCGCCAAACCGACAGGTTCCGCACTGATGCGCCACCACCTGAATCGGCATTTCGCCGCGAGGATGTAAACCACTGCGCTGAAACACCGACTGTTCAATTGTTTTTTCTACATCCTTTAACACTTCCATCCATCGATAAATTAACCGATCGTGGGCTTCAACATTATTTGGCTTGTAGTCTAAGTAAAGCTTGTTGCCGTCTACTCGAACACGATTTTTGGGATCGGGAAGGGTTTCAGTCTGTGCCCACCAGCCAATCGAATGGGTGGCCATCTGCTTCAGACCAAATCCCGGCATGAGTTTGGCAAACATCGATAAAACGGGCGGCGACTCAGCAAAGATAATGTCTTGCAGCAGTCCACCTGTGTTTTGAATGTGACCCATCGGGTAAGGAAAATTCTCGTCGCCCCAATAGAAATCATTGACGCCAATCGTTTTCAAAAACTTACCCGAATTCGGCGTAGACCCAAGCTGCACCACAGCAGTAAGCGACTGCTTCATCAGATGACGCCCGACCAAATCGGAACTGTTGCCCAACCCATTGGGATGCTTTTCGTTCGGAGAGCGCAGCAGCAGCGCAGCCGTGTTGATCGCCCCACAAGCCAGCACCACAATGTCACCTAAAAACAAATAGGACTGTCCACCAATTTCGGCTTCTACCGCTTTCACAACTCGCCCAGACGGGTTGGTGTGCAGGCAAATCACTTTCGCGGAGGTTTTCAGCGTCACGTTGGCATGCTTGAGCGCCGGAACTAAACCACAGACCTCCGAATCGCTTGTCGGGTCATCTTCTTGGCGAGTTAAGCCGAGCGGCAGGTTAACTGGATGTAAGCCCTGCTGAGCCAGCGTATCAGCCACGATTTGAATTTGCGGATCGTGAGCAATCGGTTCGTAGGGGTAATCGGCGCTGTGGGGCGGCTCGGTGGGGTCGGTAGCAGTGTTGCCATGCACCTGATAAAGCTGTTCGGCTTCGGTGTAGTAGGGTTCAAAATCCTGGTAGTTCAGCCCCCATGCGGGCGAAATGCCTTCCTGATGGTTAACTGCCTCAAAGTCTCGTTCGCGCATTCGCAGCAAAACTGCCCCATAGATTTTAGTATTGCCGCCGACTGCGTAGTTGGTTTGTGGAGAAAACGGGTCGCCATCGGTGTGATACCACTGCTCTGAGGCGTGATAGCGCTCGCGTTTGAACACGTCCACATTGCTTCTATTCTGCTCTTCGAGCGGCATGAAATCGCCCCGCTCCAAAATCAGAACTTTCTTTCCGGTGGGGGCAAGCTTTTGAGCCAGGAGTCGCCTCGCCTGCGCCTGTGCCGACAATGATCACGTCGTAATACTGGTCATCCAGAATCATAGCCACTTACTCCACTTACTCCAGATTGAATGCATCCGCCCGCTTGAGACGATCCTCCTAAATTCCAGAGATCCCCGCTCTCCCTCTTGAAGAAAGGCTTCCAACCTTTTGGCTTGGTTCCTCCCTTTTGTTGCTACCGTGTACACAGATCTTGCATTGGAAGTTAAAACCCTGCTTGATCCCCCCAAATCCCCCTATGTCCTTTGGACAGGCTACAAACAAAAGGGGGACTTCAAGCCAATTGTGGGTCAGTTCCCTCTTTCGGAAGAGGAGGTAGAGGGGATCGTTCGACCTGTGTGTACACCGTAGCCTTTTGTTGGGGGTTTATCAGGGAAAAAGGAGGGATTTTCTATCACTGCCAAACATAGATCAGAATGAATAGGATAATCCAAATCACATCTACGAAATGCCAAAACAGAGACGTTGCTTCGACGCCAAAAGAACCTTTCTCGTAATTGCCGGGAAGAAATGAACGAATCAGCATAATGGTCTGTAGCAGAATGCCCGTGAATACGTGCAAGCCATGGAAGCCTGTTAGTAAATAGAACGTGCCGCCGAACAGCCCAGAAGTGACGCCGAATGATAAGCCGCTCCATTCGACCGCTTGCCCGTAGAGGAAGTAGCTGCCCATCGCCATTGTCGCAATCCAAAAGGCTCGGAAGCCCCAGAGGTTGTCTCGATGTAGAAACCGCTCGGCGATGTAAATCACGAAGCTACTCGAAACCAGCACGATGGTATTGATGAACGGCTCTCGCGTTTCCAGTCCGGCAACGCCTGCTGGCAGCCAGTCTGCGGTTGTGGTTTTGTAGATAACGTAGCCGCTGAAGAAGCTGAGGAAAATTACGCTTTCCGACAGCAGAAACACAATGAAGCCAAACATACTGTTGCCTGCTTCGTCATGTTCATGCACAACGGCGGCTTCTTTTTCTTGGCTAATCGAAAGTTCTGAAGTCATGGTTTTGAGTGGGGATAATTTTATTGCTGTAACTTCAAGCAGGCTCCGCGAGTTCTTCGCTGTGTTTAGTTTCAATTAGCGGTTCGTTTTTGCCATAGCCATAAGGTTCTGCGATCACAACCGGAATTTCTTCAAAATTCTCGACCGGCGGCGGAGAGGATACGAGCCATTCCAGCCCAATCGCTCGCCAAGGGTTAGCTGGAGCAGGTTTGCCTTGAATCCAGGAGCTTACCATATTCAGAATGAACGGCAGGGTAGACATGCCCAACAGGAAACCGCCCAAGCTAGCCAGCACATTCCAGAAGGCGAATTCTGGGTCGTAGGAGGCAACGCGGCGCGGCATTCCCATCAGTCCGGCGGGGTGCATGGGCAGAAAGTTAAGCTGGGTTCCGATGAAGGTGAGCCAGAAGTGTAGTTTCCCTAACCCTTCGTAGTACATTCGTCCAGTCATTTTAGGAAACCAGTGATAAATGGCGGCATAGATGCCAAACACAATCGCGCCATAGATAACGTAGTGGAAATGACCGACGACAAAATAGGTGTTGTTAACGTGGATATCGACCGGAACAGAGGCGAGCATGACGCCGGTGATGCCAGAAAACACGAAGTTGATCAGCCCACCTAGCGCAAACAGCATCGGCGTATCGAGCCGCAGCTTACCGCCCCAAATCGTCGCTACCCAGGCAAACACCTTGACGCCCGTTGGAACCGCCACACACATGGTTGTGAACATGAACAGCATCCGCATCCAGCCGGGGGTGCCGCTGGCGTACATATGATGAACCCAAACCACACCGCTGACGATGGTAATCACAATCGCGGATACGGAAACCACCCGATAGCCAAACAGCGGTTTGCGAGCATAGACCGGAAAAATTTCTGAGAAGATGCCAAACACGGGCAGCACCATCACATACACGGCTGGATGGGAGTAGAACCAGAAGAAATGCTGATATAGCACCGGATTGCCGCCCTTGTCCGGGTTAAAGAAGCTAGTTCCTAACGTGATGTCAAACAGCAGCATCACCGCGCCCGCCGTGAGAGCAGGCAGCCCGTAAAGCTGAATCAACTGCGCCGCCAGCACCGTCCAGACAAACACCGGCATTCTAAACAGCGTCATGCCCGGAGCACGCATCTTGGCAATAGTGGTGACAAAATTGACGGCTCCCATAATTGAAGAGACGCCCGAAATCGCTACAGCGAGGAGCCAGAGCACCTGTCCGTTGATCAAATTTCCGGTCGGATTTTGCAAACTCACCGGCGGATAAGCCCACCAGCCCGACTGAGACGGCCCACCCGGAACCAGAAAGCTAGACAGCATTAAAATGCCAACCACCGGAACCATCCAAAAAGCGGCGGCATTCAGGCGGGGAAACGCCATATCTCGCGCCCCAATCATCAACGGCACGAGGTAGTTTCCTAACCCGACCAAGACCGGGAACGTCCACAGAAACAGCATCACCGAGCCGTGCATGGTAAACAGAGCGTTGTAGATCGTCCGGTCGATCAAATCGGCATCGGGGGTAATCAGTTCGCCGCGCATAATCATGGCGAATAAGCCACCGATGAGAAAAAAGATAAACGAAGTAACGATGTATTGAATCCCGATTACCTTGTGATCGGTGCTGAAGCTAAAAAAGCGTCGCCAGTTGTCAGGTGCGCCCGGACGCGGCTGGGCAACGACACCAATCGATTCAATGGGAATGTTGGTCATGAGGATTGAGGTGGATGGGTGGATGAGTGGTGAGAACCAGGCTATTTTTCGCTGTCTAGCCCTTCGTCAGCGCGGCTGCCAATGCCAGGATAATTAACAACCGGAGCCGGAGCGGGCGGAATGCTCTTCCACCCGCGAATTAAGGCTTTGTCAATAATTCGCTGATACTCGAACGCAGCCTGATTGTAAGCCACAGTGGGCGTTTGGGCGGCGGCATCGGCAAGCCACTGTCGGTAGTCTTCTGGAGATTGCACCACCACATCGGTTTGCATGGCAGCAAAGTAAGTGCCGCTGTAGAGCGAGTCGCGCAGCCGATACTTGCCCGTGCGAATGGGGGTGAATTCAAAGTCGATCACGTGGTTTGGAATCACATCTTGCTTCAGTCGAAACGCCGGAATGTAGAAACCATGGATCACATCTTCCGACTCCAGCATGAGTCGCACTCGGCGATCGACAGGCAGATGCAGTTCTGTACTGGTTACATCTTGTTCGGGATAGCGAAACACCCACGACCATTGTTTAGCATGGACTTCGATCGCTTCCAGCGGGTCGGCAACAGCGGCGCTGTCTGGCTCGGTTGGAGCAGCATAGGCAGACTCCATTCCCATCGGCAGATGTAGATGCACCAGTTCCATCGGGCCCCGCACTGCCATTTGATCGTAGATTTGGTAGCTGTAGGCAGCAATCCAGATCACCAACACAAGGGGCACTGCCGTCCAAACCACTTCCAGCGTGATATTGCCTTCAATGGGTGGGCCATCGCTGAAGTCATACTTTCCGGCTCGCTGAAACAGGACAGAATACAAAATTGTGCCCGTCACACCTAGGAAAATGAAGCTACCCAGTGTCACTAAAAAGCTGAACAAATCATCCACGAGCTTCGACTCAGCAGAAGCCTGGGGCGGAAACCAAGAGTAGGCTTGTTGCCCCATCCAAAAGCTAATGACAGCGAGGAGCAGGGCAGCAGCAGCCAAAGTTAGGACTGTACGAATGTTCATAAATCGCAATCAGGGGGATCGGAAGGAGACTTGTGTCAGTTCGGAGTTCGTAATCTGGTTAAGGTGTCGGCTGAGGGCAGTTGATGAGTTGCCGTTTTTCGAGAAACGTCGAGCATTGATATTGCTCTGTCAGGTGGGTCAGTTGAAGGGGACTAGAAGTGACTGGCATCAGGAAGCGTGAAAGCGCCAGTTAAACGATTTTTATTTCAGCTTCTATTTCAGCAGGGCGTTGGGGTCTTCGCCGATCCGCAGCAGCCGATCCGCCGTATTGTGAACGCCAAATTCGCCTGCCAGATGCGCTCCCAAGGTACCGTGGAGGAACATCAAAGAGAAAATGACCAACCCAACGAGCAGGTAGCCCCATTGCACCTGTCTAGCCATGTCTTGCGCCAGAAATAGCGCTGAAAACCACGCCAAACTGCCATTCCGACGATAAAAATGAGCAGAAAAACGCCGCCTACGCCATGCCAAAGCATAGTTTCCATTGCGCCCAAACCCCAAGCGCTTTTCACACTAGGGTCAGGGTCGGCTAGCAGGATCTCGTAAAAGCCAGCCGCCACAGTAAAGAAAGTGACGATGGCAGCCGCCAGCATGTTATACCAGCCGACATCAAAAAAGCTGGAGCGTGATGCTGGAATGGCCATGTACTTAAACATCGCTTTCTCCAACGGGAACAGCGCTCCCACGATGTCGAAGCCAATCGCCACGATGAACAGCCCCAGCGTCAGGTGAACGAGGTTGGGATGGATGGGGATCGGGTAGGGCAGTCCGTTAGCACCCAACTGGTTTAACTGCTCCACTAATTCTGGATTCATCAAAGAATGCCTCCTTTCACCGCTTCAACCACGGGTACAGTGTGGAGACCATACACCCAAACTAATTTATCGCCCAAGTAAGTTTGGAAAAATACCAGTCCGGTTAAAAGCAAGCCTGCCCCAAAGTAAGGGAGCGGCAGTTGCTTGGGATCATTGGAGCGGATCACATAGCGCCACGCTGTAATTGCGGCAATGATCCCCGATAGTGACCAACCCAGTAGGGTGTGAAGATTTAGCACATTGACAGCAGCAGCATACGGTTCTGCCAAACCTGCTTCTACCTGGCCAAAAATGATGGCGATAAAAATAGAGATGGTGGCAAAAAACAGATTCCACCAACTCACTTCATAGAGGCGATAGTTTCGGGTGAGCGTCCCAATTACATCGCACAGAAAAGCAAACAACACCATCGCGATCACAAAGTGAACGACAATCGGGTGCATGGTGTCAGGGTAGGGCAAATTGTGCTCATTTAGGGGAGGGAGGTACTCAAACACAGTGTTCTCCTAGACACATCTTGCAAACTAGGTCAACCCTAGCAAGTTAGGATCTCAAAGTATGTATTCGTCAACTCAATGATAGAAGCTTTGGCAACTTTTAAGAGTCTCTTAACCTCTCTGTGGTCGTGTTTGTGTCTTGAGTTAATGGTGTGCAACTGGACTGAACTGAAGATGCCTTTTCGGATCGCAAGATAGAACCTGCCTTTATCCTAAGGACGAATCTCTAACTTTTCAACATTACGGGTGATTTAAAGAACATCGGTCTTTATTGTTTTGTCTACTGGCTTACTTCTGGCTCACTTACAGGTGCTCTTCAGAGCATGACCTTTTGAGTTAGAGACCATAGTGAGGCGAACTACCTATGAGTAAATCAAGGCATATCGCTTGTCGCCTACAAGAGCACGATTGGCAGCATAGAAACTGAGGACAAGGAAGGCTACGCTTGTAATGCCTGCTGCTGTCAAACCCCAGACAACTACTTGAGGGAAATTATGGTGGAACACCATAGTAGCCTCAATTTTTCTAGAAGATTTGAAACGAGTATCTCCATCAAGCAAGCTCAAACCTGAATATTTTCTTATCCTCCTTCCGGCTGCTCCCGCCTATTGAGGTAGGAACAGCAGGTTTAGGGGAATTTCCAGAGTCGGAAAAGCCAGTGGAGCTAAACTTGAGTTGGCGCTCACAATCATTTTCGATTGGTACATTCCTCCATCCGGTTGCCGAAAAACATGGACTTGTCGTTGATTAACATTAATCACCCAATAGTCTGCAATTTCGGCTTTAGCATAGATGGCGGCTTTTTGTTCACAGTCAAAATTGAGAGTTCGATCTGCGACTTCAATCATCAGAAAGATATTTTCCGTGCCGGGATGACGATCCCCATAATCATTAGAACTGATTTGAACCACAGCAATATCAGGTTCCGGCTCAGAGGTTGACAACGTAATTGGCAACTGCACTCGAACGTCAGCTTGATTGCTCAGAAGTTGTTTGAAGTATTTATCGATACGCTGCACCGTTCCAGCATGAGGCGGCAATTGAGGACTCATTTGAATAATCTGGCCGTCTAATAACTCAACACGATCGACTGACGTTAGAATGCCAGCCTTTAGCATACGATGATATTCCTTTACACTCCACAATCGAAGCTGAGCCGAAATCATTGCAACACCTCTTGCTGAGACTCTATTCACAAGATATCGAAAAATTAGGCGAAAGCACCCGGTTGGGTACTGCCAATTTGAGGGTTCAGCGCTGATATTGAATATGAAGCTTAGAACGATTGAGGAACCCCTATGGCAACTACGACTCATGCCCCTGTTCGGAAAGTCACTGCCGGAGCGCTAAGCGGCGCAATTGTAACGCTTGTCATCTGGATGCTGAATACTTACGTTCCTACTTTTAATAAAAGACCAATTCCGGCTGAAATTACAGGAACGTTAACTACTATTGTTTCTTTCATGATCTCCTATGCGGTTCCGCCTGGCCGTGACGAAACCGTCATTGAAGATGAGCAAGGACGAACGCTGTCCGCATCAGCAGAATGATCAGCCATCTATGATTTTTGGGATAGGTAGATGGGTAAAGCTGCCTACTCATCTACCCCTACTCATCTACCTACTCTGACGGTGGCTCCGGGTTTGGGCTGGCAGAGGACGATGAGCGACGGAACCATGGAGATTTGCTGATGTTTTGCCAAACCATTGCGCTGCCTGTAATCAGCATCCACAGCAAGCCTAAACCATTGAGTAGTACATAAATTGGCTCTAGGATTCGCCCGAAATATTCGCCTTCATGGATCACCATCAAGAAGTGAACCTGATCTCGTGACAGCCCAAACCAGCTTTTTCCTAACCGATAAGTAACACCCGTGAAAACGGTAATGAACATCGGCAAGAGAATGAATGGGGCAACGTTTCGATGAAATTTACGAAATTGGCGAATGTCCATTTGGCTTGGCAGGTGGCAAATCAGGTGGCAATCAGATGGCGGATGATATGTGAGCAAATTCTCCTCTATTATTGATCAGCTTGCTTCTGGTGATCCAGCCCTTACAAGCATCTTGCCATCACAGCCAGTTGCCCAACAGCACATAAGGGGCCCAAAACCGAGGCGCGGCATACCGAGGATTTTCGAGCAAGGCAAGCTGGGCGCGACGCAGGGCTTCTGCTTTAGAGACAGGCTGCACGAGAGCTTGATAAAACTGATCCATTAGGGCGGCACCTGAATCGTCGTCTAGGTTCCACAGTGACGCAATCGTGCTTCTGGCTCCGGCGCGAACCGCCACCCCCGCCATGCCCAAAGTGGCTCGCTGATCGCCTACTGCTGTTCGGCACGCGCTCAAAACCAGCAGTTCGATCGGCTGCGGACTGGTGACTTCTTCGATTTGCAGCAGGTCGCTTAATTCGTTGACAAGGATGGGACGATCCCACGCCAGAATAAAGGTCTCTGCGGCATTGGAGCTAAACTGTCCGTGGGTGGCAATGTGAACAATCGAAAATGCGGCGGCGGCTAGCTGTTTCTGCAAATTTTCTGGCGTAAACGTTTGGTTGAACAAAACGCGACTAGGAAGCTCGGTTTGAATTTGCTGGATTTCTTGTTGCACAAAATTGAGCGGGGCAAAGTTAGCTCGTGCTTCGCTTAAGCCAGCCGCTAAAACGTTGAACCGTCGCTCTTGCAAAGGTTTGGGGTCGGCTAGCTGCAATCCAGGAGCTAAGGCAAGGCTGTACTTTTGGATGAGAAACTGTTCACCATCGTAAAGGGTGGCGATTGGTAAATTTCGCAGTGCGCCGTCTAGCAGAAACACTAATGTTTCGACTTGACCGTTTAGATGGGCATCAACTGGAGCAATCAACCAATCATAAACTTGCTTTGCTAAAATTTGTGTTTGCTGGGATAGATAAGGACGTTTTAATTCTGCTAACAGTTCATCTACTGTAGCCTCTAGCTGGGATTGCGAAACTGGAGTTGTGTAGTGTATAAGATTTTGTTCTGGTAATTTAAGAATGACTTCCAATCGATCGGGCAACATAATCGTATAAAAAACTGCTGCGGATAGTTGCTCTCGATCAATCACTTGATCAATCTCAAACTGGGTTTCCAAACAGGCTTCTCGAAAGAAATTATCCAGTTCCGCGATTTGGAGTCCTTCAATAACCTCGCGCGCCTGCACTAGTTGCGCCACCGGAATTTGCGCCTGATCGGGAGATAGCAGTAGATCAACTAGCTCTCGATAAACTGGCTCTACCTGCGCCTGAAACGAAAACTGCACATCTCGGTTGATTGCCACCAAATCGTTGCGCAAAGCCTGTAAATTTCTGACGGCTTCTGTGTAGGCAAGAATTGCTTTCGTTCGGTCGTTTCGCTTCAGCAACCGCCCTAACTGCCACTGCCAGCGATAGCTCAGATCAGCCGCCCGAATCGCCTGAGACAGCATCAACGCCTGTTCGGTGGCTTGCTCTGCTGCTGTCCAATTCTGCATCATGCGGTTCACTTCGCCCAAACTGCCGAGTGCAAAAGACTGGGTGCGCGGGTCGTCAAAATCGGCCGCTTGGATGGCTGCCTGCCTTAAAAGTTGCTGGATTGCCAGTAGGCTCGATTGATCTATTTCGATAGATTCCTGTTCGATAGATTCCTGTTGGACAGATTCCTGTGCCTTACCCTGCCCTAGTTTGAGCCAGCTTAGCCCTAGGTTGATTTGTTGGTAAAGGCGGTTTTGGTCGAGCGGCATTGAGGCAAGTTGTGATTGCAAGCTGACGATCAGCGGCTCTGCTGCTGCCCAGCGCTGAAGTTCAATCAGCGTAGTTAACTGACCTAACTGGGACTGAATCCGAGTGGCAGGCAAAACGGCTAGATTGGCCGCCTGTTGATAAAGCTGGAGAGCGGCTTCAAGCTGTCGGACAAACAGTTGGGCAGTGGCTCGGCGTCGCTGGTTGCGGCTAGCTTCAACAAGGTTGCTGGGCGTAGAAATGCTGGACGTAGAAATGCTGGACGTAGCAGAAGTCGTTAACGCCAGAATTGCAGTGTTAGCAGAAAGGTTGCTGCGACTCAATGCGGCTGTGGCTTCCGCGCGGGTCAGGTTCGCTAAACTAAGCTGAAGAGCGGCGGTGAGTTCGGGCTGCGGTGCTGCGAATTCGGTTAGCTGTTGCAGGGCTTGTTCCAAGTTGTGACGAGAAGCAGATAAATCGCCGGAAACTTGCAGCGCGTCTCCTAAGCTGCGCAAAACCGTGATCTTCAGCGGTGTGGCTCGATCAGGTAGGCTGGACTTCAGTGCGGTTAACAACTCAATTGCGCGGCGGTAAAGTCCCAATGCTTGCAGCGCTTGGGCTTGATTTAACTGGGCTTGAGCCATCCGCTCGGAGTCATTCAGTTGGGCATAGAGATCTGCTGCCTGCTGCCAACTGGTTAAAGCTGACTCAGCGTGCCCTTGCGCTAACTGAAGCCGTCCTCGAATATTCAGCGCTTGAGCCAAAACTTGGGTGGCGGCGGGTGAGAGTGAAGATTGCTCCAGCAGGCTCATTCCCTCCTCAATTGCCTGATTGGCGGCTTGCCATTGTCCTAGCTGTTGATACACCAAGGCTAAGTTGCTCAGCGTTAATGCCTGTTGCAGTTGATCGCCCTGCTGCTGATAAGTCTGTAATGCTTGCTGTAAGACGGTTTTGGCTTCGTGAAATTGCCCTGCTTCGTAGAGAGCTTGGCCTGATTGAGCAGGTGATTGTGCGACTTGTATGGGCTGATTAGCAGCAAAAACAGCGTGACTGGCGACTGGCAACCGTACCCATCCCAACAATAGGCAGATGCCCATCACAGTGAGCGCCAACCTTTCATACCATCGCTGTTTACGCATGTCTTTAGCCTACTTGCTGCGTCAATGCTCTGCTGCTCTCTCTGTGGAGTTTCCTCCTTAGGGCAGATAGCCGTCAACTGTGTATCAGCATTACTGTATCGATCAGCACTCTTCGTTACTACAGGCAGCAACTTTCATGTCTTCTCTTTCTGGAAGTCCAATTTCTTATTGGATTGATTCAACCTCTTCTGCTCAGTTCCCCCCCGCTTTCCCCAGGAACGACAGGTGATGTAACCACTCATGCACCGCTCAATATTACTGCTGATGTTGCAATTGTGGGAGGCGGGATTGCAGGTTTAACGGCTGCCTTTTTGTTGAAACGGGCAGGCAAAACCGTTGTGGTACTTGAAGCCAACCAAATTGCGGCCGGAACCAGCGGACACACTACCGCAAAACTCACTTCTCTGCATCAAGTGATCTATGCCGATTTGATCAAAGAAGTCGGAGAAGAGAAAGCACGACTATACGGCGAATCGAATCAGGCAGCCATTGAGCAAGTTGCTACTTGGGTCGCAGAAGAAAACATCGACTGTGACTTTAGCCGCCAGAGCGCTTACAGTTATGCTGAAACACATGACCATCTCGATCAAGTCAAAGCCGAAGTCGAAGCGGCTCTTAGGCTTGGTTTGCCTGCTTCGTTTGTCCAAGAAACGACCCTGCCTTTCCCCATTGCCGGTGCCGTGAAATTCGAGCATCAGGCTCAATTTCATATCCGCAAATATTTGCTGCATTTAGCCCAGCAAATTGCTGGAGATGGCAGCTATGTATTTGAGCATACGCGCGTCGAGACGGTGGAAGAAGGAGCACCCTGCCGCGTCATCACTCAGCAAGGCGTCGTTCAAGCCAGCGATGTGATTGTCACCACAAACTTGCCCATCTTGGATCAGGGGCTATTTTTTGCTAAAAGTTATGCCAAGCGCTCATACATTATTGGTGCAAAAATTGATCCCGCTCGCGCTCCACAGGGCATGTTTATTGGAGTTGAGCAGGGTTATCACTCGATTCGCACCACGCCGCATGATGGCGGACTGTTGCTGATGATTGGCGGCGAAGGGCATAAAGTTGGTACAGTCACCCACACAGAAAAGAACTATCAGAAGCTAGAAGCCTTTGCCCACGAACGGTTTGGGATCGATGCAATTGACTACCGCTGGTCAACTCAAGATTATGTCTCGTTCGACAAAATTCCTTATATTGGTAGGCTGACGCCTTTCAACGAACATATTTTTGTCGCTACCGGATTTAGCCTCTGGGGAATGAGCAATGGAACGCTATCAGGAATGATTCTGACTGATGCGATTCTAGGACTTGAGAATCCTTGGGCGAGTTTGTATGATGCAACCCGCGCTACGCCGTTCTTAAAACCTGAATCCTTGAAAGAAAACATTAGCGTCGGAGTCCATTGGATTGGTGATCGGCTGAAGGGACTGCAATCCTCTACCGCAGCATTGGCAGCAGGAGAAGCAAAAGTGCTAACCGTCGATGGCAAAAAGTCGGCGCTTATCGAGACGAAGCCGGACAGGTTCACGCTGTTTCTGCGGTCTGCACTCACTTAGGCTGCATTGTCAACTGGAACAGCGCCGAAAAAAGCTGGGATTGTCCTTGTCACGGAGCACGATTTAACTGCAAAGGTAAAGTCCTGCATGCGCCTGCCACTCAAGATCTAGAGTCCCATTCAATGTAAGGTGACTGGTTCAGAGGCTGTTGGAATCTGTGCGCGCGCGAGTCCTTTTCGTGAGGGGAGCTAAGGAGGATGGTCTAGTTTCCAAAGGCAGAGCAAAGAACGCTGACAATATTCTTTAAAGTTACGAATTGGCGTTACTGCTGCGTTCGGTTGCTAGCAGTTGGGCAATTGCGGCTGGTAAGTCTTCCAGTCCTGTATCCGCTTCGGTGGCTTGCACTGGAGAATTAAACGTGTAGTTGGGGTCACATTCGCCTGTATCGTACACTTGCACAACCCACTTATCGGGTAGCCCTTCCACGCCAATTTCCACCACATCCCAAGTTTCTCCAACCGAACGAACGCTCAACACAGAAAACCATTCTTGGTCATCACTAGGAATTTCAAAATCATTCATCAGAAATTCAATTGCGCATTGTCCTACTTTTGCCGTTGTCATATCGAGAGTCATAAATTTACCTGCCTAAACTTGTTCATTCTGAGAGATTTGGGGATACAGCCCAAGTTCTTTACTCAGTTGCCGCGCTACATAAATCAAAAACTTTGCGGCATCCTGGTTATCTTGATGCGCCATCATAGTAGCCACCTGCATCAATGTTTTCACTAATGTGGGATTCAACAATTCTGGATGCTGATCTAAAACTTCTGGCTCACTTCCGCTAGGACACTGAAGTAATTGCTCGATGAGATGAAAATAGTGATCTTGAGAATATTCTGTCATGATGAAGCACTGAATGAATTTTCTAAAAGTTTTTGGCAGTTCGAGTCGTGAGATCAAACTCGAACCGTTTGGAATGGTGAGTTTCTCCATAAACACTAAATGTAACGGTTGGCTGATCACCTAACGCCTTAACTGAGTGAATGGCATCGGGTGTAAAGCTGACAATATCTCCTGGTAAGAGTGTGCTTTCTGCGGTGGGTTCAATCCAGTCGGGAAACTGGGGAGCGGGAGTTCGTTTCCAAATGGTGTTTTTTTCTTCTCCTCTGAGGATGGCAACAACGCCCCAAGTCCCGTGATTGTGAACCGTGGAGCAAGCACCCGGTTGATAAGTTGCAATTTGTACCGTCAAAGGGTAGCCAATTTCGTCGTATAGCATGATGACGCCGCTTCCCGTATCAGGGTTAGGCTCAACATATTGCGTTTGCACCCAGTAGGAATTGGTAATTAACCGTCGCACTAACAATCGCAGTTGAGATAGGCAAGCTGTTTCGTCAATCGCATCTTCCAGAACATCTTCCATTTCTGTCAAAAAGCGATGAAATCGGTAGGGTGTACGCAGCAGATCCCATTCTCTAGCGGGTTTGCAAACCTGCCACTGTCCGATTCCCGTCACCAACAAATCTCGGTATTTCATCGCAGTTTCAACCACAATGACTCATCCTCCTCTTCGTCTGTAGGGTGAGTTAAAACCTGTAAAACCGTCGTTGCACCAAATTCTCGTCTGTCATTAATTGCGCTGACACGGGAAGTAATTCTCGTCGCCTGCTCGATTAGAACAGACTGGCATAGCGCAGAATTTGCAGCGAGATGAATCTGAACAACATTCGATTTCTTGCTTATATCAGATGGCTGCAAGTTGGTTGCTAGCATCTGTTATCTCTTTTTGCCAAACTGCATTAGGGCTGTACTCAATCACTCAGAGGCTCTGCCTCAAAGAGTTTCAGCCAAATTTAGGGACAGGGGACAGGTATTTTTCGGCGAAAAATGAGTGTTTACGGGAGAGGGGGCTGGTATTTCGGCTTCAGTCAAAATTGACGGTTACTGAAGATAATGTCTGAAGATAAACGCAAAAGTGATGATAAGAGTATTGATAAACGTAATTATAAAAGTGATGAATTGATGACATTCTCATCTGCGAACTGTGCTACTAAGTGAAAGCTCAAAATGCTTGCGGCGAACATATTTCAGTAAAAATTAAGAAAGTGTTTAATAGTTGCGCTTGAACAAAACAAAACAACGTTTTTATTTAAAACTATACCTACGACCGTTGATCAATCTGCTTGAGTAGAGTGCTTAAGGGCTGTTTTAAGTAGCAAGCTTGGTTTTGTAAGAGAATTTTGAAAAGTGGTCTGCTCTGTCTTCAAAAGTTCTTCTCTCCTAGCCCTTTTGCAAGGAAGAAACCAAACTTAGGGGATGTCTGAGAAGTTAAAACGCTTGCACTTGATCCCCCCTGGCCCCCCTTCCAAAAGGTTACGGTGTACACACAACTCCTCTCAGCCCCCTAAATCCCCCACTGGTGGGGGACTTTGAAGACACAATCGGCTCGGAGAAGTCTCCCAGAATGGGGGGACTTAGGGGGCAAAAAAGTCTGCAACGCAGCGAATCTCAACTTGTGTGTACACAGTAGCTTCCAAAAGGGGGGAACTAAAGCAAAACTGGATTGAAGTTCCCCTTTTTCAGCGGGATTCAGGGGGGTCTCGCAAAATCATGATGTCGCCAAGCAGACTTTTCAGACATTCTCTGAAAGTCCCCTGAAAAGAGAGGATTAGAAAGATCTCATTCTACCGCCCGTTGTGTGTTATTTGGGTTCACTGATTCAGACGAAAGGCTCGGCTTCATGATCTGGCTCAGAGCGCTCTCAGCGATTGTTTGAGAAGCTCGCTTGTTCAATCTTGTTGTTAACCGTATAACTATATGGCGCACGCAATTACTAGCCGTTGTAATCAGTGTGGTGATTGTCTCCCCCATTGTCCAAGCGATGCCATCCAACCTGAAGGCAATGGGTTTTGGATTAATCCGATGGTGTGCAATGACTGCCAAGATCAGGCAGACGAACCCCGATGCGCCAGCGTTTGCCCGATCGATTCACCGATGCCGCTACGGGCCAAGAAAGGGCGCTGTAAAACGACCACCAGAACGTTTCCAAGTCCGAACCTGTTTGCAAATGGCAAAAGTAACCCCTTTGCTTCCGCGATTGTGGTGTGGGAAGCCTGCAATGTATTGGCTCAACGGCAATCGCTGCCTTGGCAAATCAACGCCGACGGAAAACTTTATTATGAACGTCAGGTGAATGGCGGGAGAGGCACGATTGCCTTTCGCCTCAGCCAACCCCTCACCTCAGAATTACCCATCCCCTTAGATAGCGAAACGGCTCAAACTGAGCTTGCCCGTTGGGATGCGCGGGCAGCCTGTCTGCACTTAATTTATGCGGCTCATGCCATTTCGCTAGAGCAACCTTGGCAGCAGGAATTTGTGATTAGCGATCGGCAAATTGAAGATTATTTAGGCTTAGGCAAACGCAAAGACCTCAGCAAGCTTGCCAAGCTTACCCTCATTAAAGATCTGGTTCAGCAGCCCTGTAAGCTTTTACTGGATATCAACTGGTTGCGACAAGGCAGAATTCCCGGTTTCTCGCTAGAACACAGCCGCCTGTGGCACTTGCTGGAGATTCAGCACCATTTTCAGGAAGATGACTTGGGCTGCAAGCATCTCACCGGACTCACGTTCAGGATTAAAGCCGGAGCTTGGTCAAAGTACTTTCTCAACCGCCAAGCGGCTAGGGAAGGGACTGCCTTCTACCAATATGGCAGTTTGCCCAAATCGCTGCTGTGGACGGTGACAAGCCTCTGGCAGCAGCACGAAGGTGCATCTCGGATGATGCTATGGCTGTTGTTTAAAACCAAAATGGGGAATGAAAAACGCCTGACTATCCCCACCCTGATGCGGATTGCCTACGGCGAATCCAGAGTTGTGCAAGCGTCTATGCATCGAGAAGAGCGCAAACGACTCCTGCGAACGTTTGAGAGTGACCTAGAGGCGCTGAATCACTATGGGCTGAAGCCTGTGTTCGATTCCACAACCTATCCACCTGAAATTCAGCCTCTCTGGGTCAAGCTAGCCGATTTACCCGACGATGCGGAAGCTGCACTGGAATTTTGGACAAATGATGGCAGCAGTGAGAATCGGTTAACAGATGCGGCTCCTCGCAATAAGTGGCATCAGTTGATGCAGGCTCGTTTACTATGTTTTGAGTTGCCGGAAGGTTGGGAAATTTCCTCGCCTCAATCGGCAAAAAAAAGGTTGCAAAAATCCAAGCGGAAAGAGCCGATCCACCCGCAGTCAACCTTTTCAGGTCAACAAATTGCCGCCGCCAGGAAAAAGCTTCAACTCAGCCAAAGAAACTTGGCAAATCACATTGGCAAGAGTCAAAGTTGGGTTCGGGATATTGAAAGCGGTCGCTTGCAAGTTAGCTCAAAAGATCAACAGCTTTTGTTAAAAGTATTGGGGGTGTCTCCGTAGATCTCTACCGTGTACACAGATTTTGTATTGGAAGTTAAAACCCTGCTTGATCCCCCTTAATCCCCCTATGTCCTTTAGACAGGCTACGCCAACAGAAGGGGGACTTCAAGCCAGTTGTGGGTCGGTTCCCCCCTTCCGAAAGGGGGGTTAGGGGGATCGTTCGACTTGTGTGTACACCGTAGCCGTAGAGCTAGGGCGCGTCATCCATTCATGGTCAAATCATGGTCAAATCATGGTCAAATCATGGTCAAATCATGGTCAAGTCATGGTCAACCGTTGACGGCATTCGTCTGGTCGGACCCGCCCTCAAAAATAGGCTAGGGATTGTCGCTCTGCCATCGTTAGGGTTTGAGCTGGAATGGATCACAGCCCCTAGCGTTCCTAAATATTCAGCCGTTGGTAAACCACATTCAAGTTTTTCAAATGGTGCTGAGGATCAAAGCATTCCTCAACTTCTTCAGGTGAGAGATGTTCGTTGACGGTAACATTCTGGCAGATGAGAGCGTGAAAGTCTCCGTTCGGCTGATTCCAAGCTGTGTGGGCGCAAGCTTGCACGATGGCATAGGCGGCTTCGCGAGTCATGCCTTTATCAACCAGCTTCAACAAAACGCGCTGACTAAAGACCACGCCCCCATATAAATTCATATTCCGCTGCATGTTCTCTGGATAGACCAACAGGTTCTTCACCAGATCGGTGGTTTCCACCAGCATAAAGTGAATCAGCGTGCAGCAGTCTGGGAACATCATCCGTTCAACTGAACTGTGAGAAATGTCGCGTTCATGCCAAAGTGCCACATTCTCCAGCGCAGATATGGCATAGCCGCGAATAATCCGCGCTAATCCGGTCAGCCGCTCAGAGCGGATCGGGTTGCGTTTGTGGGGCATTGCTGACGAGCCTTTTTGCCCCTTCGAGAAGAACTCTTCCACCTCTAACACATCAGTGCGCTGCAAGTTGCGAATTTCAACTGCAAACCGTTCAATCGATGCAGCCAACAGCGCCACCGCCTGAATAAACTCTGCATGACGATCGCGGGAAATAACCTGAGTTGAAGCCGGATCAGCCGATAGCCCCAGCTTCTGGCAGGTCAACGCTTCGATCTGCGGATCAATGTTGGCATACGTCCCCACTGCGCCCGAAATTTTGCCGACCGCAATCCGCTGATGCAAATTACACAGCCGTTCCCGATGGCGTAGCACTTCCGCCAGCCAACCCGCCAGCTTAAAGCCAAACGTAATCGGCTCGGCGTGAATGCCATGCGAGCGACCGATCATTACCGTTTCGCGGTGCTGCTGTGCCTGATAGCGAATCGCCTGCACCAGATGTTCGACCTGTCCCAAAATCACATCCAAACTGGCAACTATTTGCAGCGATAGCGCCGTGTCGATCATGTCGGAACTGGTCATGCCGAGGTGAATGTAGCGCCCTGCCTCACCCACATATTCGTTGACATTCGTGAGAAACGCAATCACATCATGCTTCACTTCTTTTTCGATTTCCAGCACGCGCTGCGGGTCAAAATTTGCCTTCGCCTTGATTGTTTCTACCGCCTCTGCTGGAATGTAGCCTAGCTCTGCCTGCGCTTCACAAACGGCAATTTCGACTTGCAGCCAGGTTTTCAGCTTATAGGTTTCTGTCCACAGTTCGCCCATTTCGGGCAGAGTATAACGTTCTATCAAGGCTCGTCTGTTAAATACAACCACCAATTGTACAACTCAACCGTCTGGATCGACCGGCCAAATTGACCCTTGACTTTGACCTTAGGGCAAGGTGTTTACTCAAATCAGGACGTTGGAGGAGCGCCATGTTACGAATCAGTGACTTTGCTCAGCTATGTCGAGTCTCACCCAAAGCCCTGCGACTCTACGATCGGTTGAACCTACTTAAGCCCATTGCCACCGATCCAGAGACGGGCTACCGCTATTACTCTGCGACACAACTCTCGCGGCTCAATCGCATTTTGGTCTTAAAAGATCTGGGTTTCTCGTTAGAACAAATCGGGCAACTGTTGGATGAACACCTCGCAGTTGAAACCATCCGCACATTGTTGCAGTTGAAGCAAACCGAAATTCAGCAGCGGCTCTTAGCCGATCAAGACCGCTTGATGCGCGTCGAAAATCAACTCCAGCAACTGGAAGAGGGCAAAATGCCAAACTATGATGTCGTACTCAAATCAGCAGAATCACAGCTTGTTGCCGCCACAACAGGTGTGATTCCCAACTACGAAGACTGTGGCCCGATCTTCGATCGGTTGTTTGATCAAGCTTATGAACATGTGGCACGACAAGGTATCAAGCGTGTTGGAGCAGGTATTGCGCTCTATCACGACACTAAACTGCGCGACCAGAACATTCCCGTAGAAGCAGCGGCTCCCATTTATGAGCCAATTCCCAACAGCGATGCCGTCTGGGTCTACGAGTTACCCAGTGTCGAAACGATGGCATGTGTCGTGCATCACGGCACCTTCGCAACGCTAGGGCAGGCATATAATGCTTTGCTGGAATGGATCGAACGTAACCACTATCAAATTGTTGGGGCAACGCGAGAGGTCTATTTGCAATACGAACGAGGGGGCGACGCAACGCAGTATGTCACCGAAGTACAGGTTCCAGTTGAGAAAGCAAAATAGGAGCAAACTGAATGAAGCTGCAAGAAATTTATCCAATTATTGTTACTGACAAGCTGCCAGAATGCCGCGACTTTTACTGTAGCTGGTTTGGTTTCCAAATACTGTTTGAGGCATCCTGGTTTGTTTATCTTGCATCAGCAGATCAGCCACCGAAGTCTATTGCGTTTATGTCTAGCGATCATCCTTCCCAACCGCCGGGAGCCGATCTGTTCACTGGCAAGGGCTTGTTTCTGACGTTTCAGGTAGAAGATGCCGCTGCCGAATTTGCGCGACTCCAACAGGCTGGACTCGCGTTAGCCTACCCGCTCCACGACGAGCCTTGGGGACAGCGACGATTTGGGCTGCTCGATCCGGCGGGTTTATGGATCGATGTCGTCCAGCAAATCGATCCGGTTCCTGACTACTGGCAGCCCTACCTGATATAGGACTACGCCACCCGCTGCGCAATCACCGCATAAAACGGATCACCTCCTGACATCCCAAACATTTGCAGGAAGCTAGGCACAGACCCCGGACGGACAATCACTTCTGGTTGACTAAATCCAGGAATTGCCTTGAAGTAGCTTTTCACCAACTCAACCCGCTCTGCCTCAGAGCTATCGCGCCAAGCTTGAATCGCTTTTTGGTAGAACATCCGGTTTGAGAAGCTAACAATCGCAATTCCACCTGGTTTGAGAATTCGATAAATCTCAGCAAAAACGGCTTCTGGAAGCTGCAAATACTGCACCGAAACAGTATTCAACACCGCATCAAACGACTGATCCGGCAAGGGCAAAAGCTGTTTTTGGTTCAGGTTTTGCACAAAGTAGTGGTTCAAGCGCGGGTTGCGAGCCAACTCTTCCTCATTCATGCCGTGCCCTTCCACGTGCTCAAATTCCATATCGGGCAGATGGGAAACCCAGCTACTCATCAGGTCAAAAATGCGCGTGTGGGGCTGGAGGCGCTCCTGATATAGATCGGTCAACTTCTGGATAAACGAATCGTCAACATGGTTAACAAACCGTGGAAAGCTGTAGAACTGGTTGTCGTCAGATTCATCGAGCTTGGTGCGCTGAGGCGGTTGGAGTAACATAAGGCAAATTTAAGCGGCAAATTCAATCGGGACATACCTCTTAGTTTAAAGAAAAGTTGCGAAAGATTAAGCAGCCCTCAATTGCAATTCACTACTCGCTATCCCGACTCATTAGAAACTTTAGGTATTCCTAGGGGCTGTCATCCAATTCCAGCTAAAACCCTGACCATGGCAAGGCGACAGTCCCTCGCCTGTTGGAATGAGCGCGACCGGCTGATGCTGCAAGCGTTTGACCCTGAATGATGACGCGCCCTAGGGCAACAAAACTTCGATTTCAGCTTTGCCGAGGGCATCAACCCAAACAATCTGCTTGAGCTTACGGCGTTGGGCATCGTGGCGGATTTCTTCTGGGGTCGGTCGATCGCCTAGTTCAACTTCAACCCGTACCAGAGCATCCGACTGACGCAACATTTGAGCATGGGCAAATGCCGCAGTGTAGGCATCTGGATCGGTTGGAACCACGAGCCAATCGCTGGCGGGTGTTTGAGCCGGTAAGCAACCCATCGGCAGCAACGTCTGATGCAACGCTTCGATGTTAAGCACAAAGCCGATGCCGGGCTGACTTTCTCCCTGGGGATGGTATAGCCCTAAAAGCTGGTCATAGCGGCCGCCCTGCCCCAATACTTGCTGCCCTGAAGCACTAACTGCTTCAAAGACAATGCCTGTATAGTAATCAAACGTTTGAACCAGACTTAAATCTAGAATGAGCCTCGGAGCATCAGCCGACAGAAACTGGGTGGCTGACAGTAAATCAATCAACGACTTCAGTCGATTCACCGTCGCTCGCTGCTCATCTTCTAGCTCGAAGCCACTGACTCGCTGCAACACGTCCATCGGCTGTCCGCGCAGATCGAGCAGCAGCAAGGCGCGCTGTTGTTGCTCAGCAGAAAGCGGCAAAGCTTCTAAGCCAATGCGGTCGAGGTGAGCAATTGCCTGCCGGACGGCCGGACGCAGCGCGACTGGAAACACCGAGAGCAACGATTGAGTTAAGCCGGCTTCGCCCAGAATAATGGCGCTATCATTCAGCCCTAACTTGTGCAAACCTTCCAGCAGCAACAGCAAAACTTCGGCATCTGCCGCTACGCTGCCTGCCCCAATTAGCTCGACGCCTGCCTGATAAAACTCGTGTTGACGGGTGCTGCCATGCTCTGCCTGACGAAACACATTAGCATTGTAGTAAAGCCGCTGTGGGTAAGGTACGCCTGCCAGACGGGTGACGGCTGCTCGCGCAATCGATGCAGTTAATTCGGGTCGCAGCCCCAAAAAATCGCCGTCTCGATCTTGAAGTTGAATTACAGTCGCCGGTTCAATCGCGCCACCTGCCATCAGCGTATCCAAACGTTCCAACGTGGGCGTGATGATGCGGTGATAGCCCCACCGATGAAAAACCTGCTGGAGCCGATCCTCAATCCAGCGCTTTTGAGCCACATCTAGCGGAAATAAATCTCTTGCCCCAATCGGCGGTTGATAAACCATTATTTTTTCTTGCCGCCAAACAGCCCAAACAAACCACCACCATTCCCTTGCGTATCTGATTTGCTGCCCTTAGAGCTAGGTTTGCTGCCCTTCGGATCGGGTTTGCCAGCAGTCGATTTGGCGCTTGGCCCTTCTATTCTGCGTTTACCTTCCAAGGCTACCTCATCTTGGGGGTTCAACTCCAATGCTTTGTTGAAATGAATTCTTGCCATAGTCGCCTGATTCGTTTTGAGATAGATCACCCCTAAACGGCTGTGGCAAACGCTGTTGGTTGGGTCAATTTTGAGCGCATCTCGCAGTTCTAGGATGGAGCGAGGATAGTCTTGCTTCATTTCAAATTCTTGGGAGCGGCGCAAATAAGCCGACACCAGGGCTTCACGAGAGGGTGGAGGTGCGGGGGTAGGTGCTGCCCCCTGGCGAGAACGAGGAGGCGCGGCAGGGTTAGGAACCGAGTTAGACGCTGAGGCGGAAGTCGGAGCCGGTTTGCGCATTTGCCCGACCGTTTCGCCGCGTCCCTCCTTCCGCATTAGATAAACCAGGTTTAATTCACTGATTTGCCCGGTCACTTCCAGCGCTTGCCCTAGCTGCTGATATTGCTTTTCAGCGAGTTCTCTCAAAGTGGCTTTGTAGGCAGTTTCAAGGTCTGAAGCAGAAGCAACTCGCCGGGCAGAATCACTGGTTAGCACGACCGTATCTTGCTGTTTGAGCGCCTGTTGACCTTTGAGCCGCAGCAGCACGCAGTATTCAGCGTAGTTTTTTTCTTGCGAGAGTTTCTCGTAAGCCGGATTCACCAGCTTCGACAAAAACTCAGCCGCCCGCTGTCGGTCAAGGTCATCGCTTGCCATACCGCTGTCGGGGTGGAGCCGTCGAGCGATGGCTAAGTAGCGCTTCCGAATATCTTTTGGCTCGGCATCAACCGGGACGCCAAGAATCGCATGATAGTCTGTGAAGTCTAGATTAAATAGCCCTTGTTCAATCTTTAACGACATGCTGCTTTATCCCACACGTCCCTGGATCTGAGGTTCCCTTTAGTGTACTTTGCCTCACCCCAAAATAGGCCTGAGAGATTCATCTCGATCTAGCTAAGCAAATAATTTGCGGGCAAAGGTTTAACTTGCAGCAGGGTTTGGCTGAGGGCAGCGTGAATCCGAGCATTTGTTGCCAAAATTCGCCCCGACTCAATCACAAACGGGCTTTGATCGTAAGCCGTCACCCAACCTCCTGCCTCTTCGACGATCACCACCCCAGCGGCAATATCCCACTGTGACAGCCCACGCTCCCAATATCCATCGAGCCGCCCGCAAGCCACATAGCATAAGTCCAGAGCCGCAGAACCGCCACGCCGCACGCCCTGCGTTAAGTGAGTCAGGGTGCAAAATTCGGCGTAATTATTATCGGCAGTTTCATGGCGGTCGTAGGCAAAGCCCGTAACCAGCAAACTTTGCTGCAACTCAGCAGTGCGGGAAACTTGGATCGGCTGACGATTCAACGTGGCGCCCATTCCCTTCGCGGCTCGAAATAGCTCTTGCAGAAACGGTGCAAACACCACCCCTACCTGCGGAATACCATCCATCAACAGCCCAATGGAAACTGCGTAAAACGGATATTGATGGGCGTAGTTGGTTGTGCCATCCAATGGATCAATCGCCCACAGAAATTCGCTTTGGGCTGCGCCAACCTGCCCAGACTCCTCCGCCAAAATGCCATGATCGGGAAAGTGTCGCCGAATCACTTCCACAATAGCGACCTCAGCCGCTTTATCTGCTGCCGTGACCAAATCTCCCGGACGCCCTTTCTCCTGCGCTTCCACTTGCCCCGCATAGGACTGTAGGATGGCTCCGCCAGTCAACGCAGCCTCTGTGGCCACATCTAAAAATTGCAGCATCCTACTCTTCATCTAACGGCAGCCCTTTCCGCACTTTGCCTTTCCCAAAATGCCGTCCAAATTGCAGTTCATACACTTCGTCTTCGTCTTGGGTTTCCACCTCTAAATCAGAGCAGGCATGGCTAACGCAAAGCAGGGCGTAGCCATCTTCACGCAGTTTGGGTGAAAGTCCCATGGCTTCCGGCTGGTCGATTGTGCCAGAGCGAACCCGGACGGCGCAGGTGGTGCAGGCTCCGTTACGGCAAGCAAACGGCAACTCAACCCCTTGACTTTCGGCCGCCATTAAAACGTAGCGATCCGTTGCCACCCGTACCGTATGATGCGTGTTCTTTTGCCGATTGTAGATTTGAACCGTATAAACCTCTGTCATTCTGTCTCTTAACCTAATGTCTTTTCTGTGACATATCCAGGACAACTGCCTACCCGACGCTGAGCTAGGCTACAGGGCGAGCTTCCAGCCCCTTGGCTACTCGGTTCATTGGCTTGGTACTCCAGTCGCCTCCACGAGCTTTGTTTAGACTCCACATGACGCCCCACCGCAGAGTATATGAGTTTTTTGTTTTGCCACATTTCCAGACTCAGTGCTGTTGTCTCTCAAGGAGTGTCTACTGTCTGATGGCTGTCCCCAATCTCCCTTGCGGGCAGCGTTTCAGCCGTTTGGCGTCATCTAGATTATAACCTGAAACCCAGTCTACTGTTGTGTCTGAGGCCTATCTTCATGCCTCAATCAAGCTGTTCCTTCTCTACGAGACGCGATGCGAACGAGCGCTGTCCCCCTGCCTTGCCTACGGCATTGGTCAGGGAACGCGCTTTCACTCACGCGCCTCTGCCAAGCGACGCTGACCTTTCAGGTACAGCGCGGGGCTTCCCGTCTAGGAGCTAAATCTAGAAAACAGATTAAATCACCTGCATTTTTACGCAGAGTCAGGCCAAAACACAAAAGCAGTCTCCCCCTTTGCCTTCTGCCTCCCAACCCATAATAATGGCTCCAAGGACATTCCTCAGCAATTTTTAAAGACTCTCTTTTCAGAGGTGACGTTCTTCTGCTAGGATGATGGGTCTGTGGAAGACTAAGCCACGGCACGGTACTTCTGGAGAGATGGCCGAGTGGTTGAAGGCGCAGCACTGGAAATGCTGTTTACTCGTAAGGGTAACCAGGGTTCGAATCCCTGTCTCTCCGTTCTAAAACCTAGATTTGTAAACTCGTCCCGCCGCAAGCACCAGGGTATTTCGGTTCCCATGGGTCGAATACGAGTGCCCCAAGGGGTGGGAAATCTAACCCAAAATAAATTGAATGGAAATCTTCAAGCAGAATGCAGACAAAGTAGATACGCCTCTAACTCCCTACTTGCTAGGGAAACTAATTGAATTCAGCCTGACTCTATTTTGAGAGGTTGCCTGCTGCTGTCTCATTCCTCAATTTATACCATTTTGGATTTTGGAAGCTTGACGCAGCAATCGTTTCAGTCTGCGAATTACCGCATTCTCTGTTTAAATGGTATTGGGTAGATGAACAGCAGGCAGGCAGCATCATAGCTTTGCAACAGAGGGTGAGGCAGCAAAGTTCTAGGTATCTTCTGTTTTTCCCCCTCGAATATGAATAACTTGGGTTAGGTTGTAGTAATCAGATCATGGATGGGTTTGTCTAGATTAAAAGTCTATGTTTCGTAGCAAGCGTGATATGGCAGGTAGAATGTCTAAATCGCGGGATGAAAGAAGAAAGCTGCCCCAATCACGACGTAGGTTGCCAATAGCAGAGTGCCTTCCAGCCAGTTCGAGCGTCCGTCAGAACTGACTGAGTTAGCGATCAAAACGGCAACAGCGACGGCAACCAGTTCAAAGGGGTTGAAGTTGAGATCCATCGGTTGACCGAGGAACCATCCGGCAATCACCAATACGGGTGCAACAAAGAGAGCGATTTGCAAGCTTGAACCCAGTGCTACTGAAACCGACAGATCCATTTTGTCTTTCATTGCCACCACGACAGCAGTTGCGTGTTCTGCGGCGTTGCCAATAATGGGAAGCAGAATAATTCCGGTAAAAAGTTCGGTTAAGCCGAGTTGGGTGGTGGCTTCTTCGAGTGCGCCGACCAGCATCTCAGATTCGATGGCAACGAGCAGCGTAATCACCAGCAACACGCCTGTCCATAGCCAGACATTGGGTTTCTCTCCTTCAGGGGTCAAACCGCCGCCTGCTTCAGCTTCTACGCCCACTTCACACAAGTAGCTGTGGGTTTTCATGGAGAATAGCAGCGTGAGGATGTAGACCGAAATCATGGCAATCGCAACGACAATCGAGAGGCGTTGCATCGTCGGTTCATCGACGCCCGAAGAGGTGAAGTTAACAGCAGTAGGCATCAGAATTGCGATGACCGCCAGATTCATGGAAGAGGCATTGAGGCGGGCAATGGTTGGCTGAAATTCTTGTTCTTTGTAGCGCAGTCCGCCCAGCAGCATCGAGAAACCGAGCACCAGCAGCAAGTTGCCAATGATCGATCCGGTGAGGCTGGCTTTGACCACGTTAACGGCTCCGGCTTTCAGTGCAACCAAGGCAATAATTAATTCAGTCGCGTTACCGAACGTGGCGTTAAGCAGACCGCCCAAAGATGGCCCAACCACAATGGCAATTTCTTCGGTTGCGGTTCCCATCCAAGCGGCTAAGGGCAGAATGGCCAAACAGGAGGTGATGAAAACGGTCAATGCTTCCCAGTGCAGGTATTCTGCGGCGATTGAGATGGGAACAAAAATCAGTAAAACCGCGAAGATGAGATTTTTGATCGAGAGATTTTTGATCAGCATATATTCGAGTATCTCTTTTTGAATGAGATATTTTCATTCAACGATTTGTTCTGGTGTAATTCTCAAGGGAAAAGCATTGCCGTATCAGCAAACATTCTGCCCTGTATTAGGAACCCTGTTAGCGAATGTGGTATGTGGGAACAAGATGCTCTGGAATGATACGCTGCAATTAGGATGCCCTAAACTTTTCGGTAATGCGACGCATCGCTTCAACCACATTTTCGCGGCTGTTGAAAGCTGAGATGCGGAAGTAGCCTTCTCCGGCAGCCCCAAACCCAGCGCCCGGTGTGCCAACCACGTTAACCGTATGCAGCAATTTATCAAAAAACTCCCAGCTTGAGAGTCCGTGCGGCGTTTTCACCCATACGTAAGGTGCATTCACGCCACCATATACTTGGATGCCTGCGGCGGTTAGCTGTTCGCGGATGATGCGAGCATTTTCCATGTAGAAATCAATCAGTGCCTTGATTTGGGCTTGTCCAGCTTCGGAGTAAACCGCCTCTGCGCCGCGCTGCACGATATAGGAGACGCCGTTAAATTTGGTAGATTGCCGTCGATTCCAGAGTTGCCACACTGGCACATCAGAGCCGTCTTTAGCTTTGGCAGTTAGGGTTTTGGGCACAACGGTTAGGGCGCAGCGGGTTCCGGTAAAGCCTGCGTTTTTAGAAAAAGAGCGGAATTCGATCGCACAGTCCCGCGCTCCGGCGATTTCATAGATCGAGTGGGGCAAAGTCGGATCGGTGATAAAAGCTTCGTAGGCTGCATCAAACAAAATCAACGAACCGTTCGCTCTAGCGTAGTTTACCCATGCCTGTAAATGTTCTTTAGTGGCAGTTGCGCCAGTTGGGTTGTTGGGGAAACAGAGGTAGATTAAATCGATCGGCTGAGTCGGGATCTCGGCGGTAAAGTTGTTCTCGGCGCTGATCGGCAAATACACCAAGCCGCCATATTCGCCTTTTTCGTTGACTTCGCCCGTGTGCCCTGCCATCACGTTGGTATCGACATAAACCGGATAGACCGGATCGGTGACGGCAATGGAGTTGTTGCTGCCAAAAATATCGAGAATGTTACCGCAATCGCACTTAGAACCATCTGAGATAAAAATCTCTGAGCTATCAATCTCACAGCCGCGAGCCTGAAAATCATAGGCTGCAATCTTTTCTCTCAGCCAACCATAGCCTTGCTCTGGGCCATAGCCTCTGAAGGTATCTCGGCTGCCCATTTCCTCTACGGCTTGAATCATGGCTTGGCGACAGGCTGCGGGTAAGGGTTCGGTGACATCGCCAATGCCAAGGCGAATCACTTTTGCGTCAGGATTTGCTTCGGTAAAAGCATTGACCCGTCGGGCAATTTCCGGAAACAAATAGCCTGCCTTGAGTTTGAGATAGTTGTCGTTGATCGTTGCCATAGACTGAGGTTAATCCTTAAGATTGCGTAGGTCAGTGTCAGGAGGTGTTGTCAGAATAGAAAATCAGCCTGAGCACAGACTATCGATTATCTCCGATTCTGAGGATCATGGTTCATCCTCAAGGCAATGCCTAGAGCAGTGAGTGACTGCGGCTCATGATTGGGGTTAGTTATTGGGGTGGGGCTGAGTGATAAGCTGCGGATCGGCTGCCTCCCAGCTTTCTAGATGAAACTGCTGATCGACATACTGAAAACCCACTTTGGTGGCTTGAATTTCCATATCGCGCACTACCACATTTTGCAGGTGCAGTTCACCGTTAACGTTTGGCTGCGTGGGTTGTCCGGAAAGATGCGCTACCGCATCCACCCGACCTTGCAGGGCGATCGGTAGGTTAAATATCGTTTGAATTTGCGGCAGGTGGAGTTCGGCAAGTTGAAGCTGTCCCGCCACCGCATCAGGGGAGATTTGTCCGGCGAAGCCCAGCCGAGCTTCAAACTGCTGGGGTTTTCCATCCAGCGTTACCGCGAACCCTTCTGCTTGCAAGCTGGGCAGGATCAAGCCCGCATTCCTGAACTGAGCGTTGGCAAGATTGAATCGACGAATGCCATAGTTCGCTAACTGCCAGTCTTGTCCTTGCAAGCCAAACTGAGCCGTGATGCCGTGCTGTGACGAACCTTGGAGAGCAACGGCTCCAGAGAAAGTCCCGGTTAGGCTTGCCAGATCGGCGAAGGTAGGCAGCGTTAAACCAAGCGGTAGAGGTTCAGCGGCAGATGGATGAGTGGCAGGGGTAAATTTCTGGATCAGTGCCGTCAAAGCTTCGGGTGATAGGGTACTGAGAATGTCTGCAAAACTGCCCTGCTCGGTCGCAATCTGGCTGCTCCATTGGCTTGTCGCCGGATCAAACTGGGCAGCCAACTCATAGCGGCTGTCACCCAATTGCAACAGGCCTTCGCTTAAGGCAGCTTTACCGTCTCGATAGTCCACGACGCCTGCAAACCGATCGGCGGCATGGCGCGAATTTGGCGGTGCGTTAATCGGGCCCATGCCCGGCTGAGTCACTTCAAGGGCGGCACGAATTGCAGGCTGAGCAATCTCCGCGAAGTTGATCTCAAAATCTCCGGCTAGTTTGCCGCGCACTGATCCCAAACCTAACGATGCGGCAGGGGTCAAATTCAGGTTGTCTAACGAGAAATTGCGCAGTTTCGCCACCAGCAAATCGTTGATCAGTTTGCCTTCTGCTTCAGCTTGATCGAGTCGCACCCAAAACTCAGTCGGACGATAGGTTTGGTTCAGCTTCAACGCAATCCGATCTTGGTTGCCTTTGAGGTCGATGCCAATTTGCTGATCGGGCTGAGACTGTATCTTGCCGTGCAGGTGTGGCTCAAACTTGAAGTCTTGAACAGCGAGGCGATCAATCTGAATATCACTATCCACTTGCGGTAGTCCAGGCGTTCCTGTCACCTTTCCTTTAACGTTCACGATGCCGGCCACAGTAACCGGCGCAGATTTGACCATTGGTAAAGTCGTAAGATCGTAATCGTGAATGTTAACATTGAGATCTAAGTTTTCGATTCCGGTAATCTCACCGCCGTTTAGATTTGGCGTCACCCAGCCATCCACCGCAATATTCTCAGATGCGGCTTTCTTAAGCTGAAGTTTTTCGCCATTCCAGGCAAACTCAGTGGCGATGGGTTTTGCGAGGAAGCTATTGCCATCTGATAGCTGAGCTTGACCATCGGCTTTGATAGACTGAATTCCCAATTCCTGTAAGCTTCCGTTTAGGCTAACATTCGCTGCTAAATATCCAGGCACGTTAGCCCGAATTTTGCTTAACGGTACGCGATTCCCGGTTACGTCAGCTTGCCAGCGTCCCTGAGCGGCTTTTAGATTTGCTTCAAGAACTCCTGATCCGAGTTGAACAGAGGCTTGTCCTTGGGCTGCGATGGCTTCAGGACGCAGATTCTTCAAGTCGCCTCCAAGCTGAACTTGCCCCTGCAAACGCCCCGGCAAATCGGCAGCCAACTGATTCAGCGGAACTTGATGGCTGGAGAGAGTAGCCTGCCAGCGTCCTTGCTTGAGTTCGCCTGCTGCATTGAATTGACCGTCGCCAACGGCCACAGCGGTGTTCTCGAAACGCAACACTTCATCCGCTAAACTGACACTGCCCTGAGCCGGAAAATCGCCTTGCTCCAGCTTCCAGTGCGCGGTGATGCTGGGTTCTTCGTTGACTAAAGTAATTTCCGAGCGGGCGTTAATTTGTCCGAGCCTGCGACCGGGCAACTCCACCTGATAAAGCTTGGCCAGGTTGTCGGCAGATAGCTGCTCCACCTGTACATTCACTTTACCGTTGTCTTCTTCCAGCCAAATGTCGGCTTGGGCTTTGAGCGAGCCTCCCGTCACGGGATACAGTTCAACTTGATGCAGTAAAAGCTGATCAGTGTTTAAATTCAGGCTGAATCTGCCGCGCACGTCCTTCATTTCCACCTGATCGAACTTCAGCGGTTTGACAGCGCGAGCCGCCCCAGACAGTATCGGTTGATCAAACGGGCCGCTGAGCCGCACCCACTCCGATTCCAGCACGCCCGTCACCGGAAAAGGCACTTCCAGTTGCAGCGTTTGCATGAATGGGGTGGCATCAAGCGGATGCACCTTTGCATCTAAGTCAAAGCCATGCTGAAGGTGAATTTTGCCAGCAATGTCAAAGGGAATTTGCCCAAAGTTGAGGTGTCCCTGTCGCAGAAACGCTTCTTCACCTTGAAAGCGGAATTTACCGTTGATGCCAGTAAACGGATTTGGTTCGCCTTTGGTGCGGGCGGCAGCATCCTTGAGGTGAGCAGTTCCAGTGACTTGAGGCGGTTGCTTCGGCAAAATTTGCAGCTTCACATCGCTGTCCAGCACACCGCCATCTAGCTTGACATCGGTGGGCACAAACGGCATCAGAGATTTGATTTGCAGCGCTTGCGTTTGCACCGCAAGGTCAATTTGGTTGGTGTCAAACCGGATATCTGCCTCAACGTGCAGTTTGCCCCGCTCGTGGGGTTCTGCCGTCATCTTGAGATCGAGCCGCTGCCCTTCATCCTTGAGGCTAAACCGCCCGTTCACCCGGCGCAAGGTCATTTGGGTCGGCAGGTTAGAAACATCCCACGGGTCATCGTCCGGCTCAGGAGGTTCAGAATCTAAGATGAGAGGCTGTGGCGCCAGAGTGAGCGTGGCATTTTCCAGCCGAATTTGGTCGATTTCAACCTTAGCATCTTCATCAAACTCTAGCTCTAGGTTCAGCCAGTCTCCGGCCTGATCTTGATCTATGAATGCCGTCGGTTCCACTAACGTCACGGTGAGCAAAAGCTGTTGATTCCGTAAGGCTTGCACCGGATTGAAGCGAATGTCGATCGCGTTCACCTGAATCTGGTCAGCATCGGTGGCGGTCGCAGGCAGGTTGGTTGCTCCGAATCGGATGCCAGTAATGGAAACTTGCTCGACCGCACCGAGTTCCAACGGCCGATCGATCGCTTCGCTTAACGCCCGCGAGATTTTCGGCACCAGTTCGGCCCGAACATAGGAGGTTCCCCAACTTGCACCCGAAATGCCCCCCGCAATCACTAAGCCACCACACACTAGCCCCAGTCGAGTGAGGAGTGAGGGCGATCTTCTGCCCGATGGCACTTCAGGCTGTGCGGTCAAATGCACCAAATTGGGTTCGGACTTAACACTTTCTTTGATGAACAGCTTCATATTTCAACCTCAAACTGTTCATCCGTGGGTTAAGCAGTGCCGAGATCGAGGCACAAAATTGTGATCAATCAAAATCACGGTCATTACATGGTAAGGGGTGGAGGAGTGGAGGGGGCAGGAGCAAGTCTAGAGGTTCTAAGTCTAGAGGTTCTCAAACAACAGGCTCAAACTGATTAGGCTCAAACTGATTAGGCTCAAAAAACTTGTTCAAGTGAAGTCCGGCTGACTCCAGTGATGCTGAACCGTTTACAAGCCACGACTGGGGGCGTCGCATTCAGGAAAGTGCGGAAATCAACTAAGCTCAACCCAAAAATATCCGATCGAGGGATGCGAGTCTAAGCAATCCTTGTGATTATAGCCCTAGCTTTTTTAGCGTCACTAGGAAAAACACAGATTTTTCTCTGTAAAGTTTCCCTGAAGGGCAAGCATAGAAGCTGCGAGTCTGAGTGTATTCTCTAAGCTGGCGGCTGTTCTGGATAGAATAGCCTGCTGGAAATCATTCACTGCACTTTTTAGATTTGAAAATAAAATTTAATAATCCTGGGGACGGCTGGCGGCTTTTGAACACCGAATCTTAAGATCACCAAATCTTAAGAACACTGAATCTTAAAATGCGACCAGCCGATCTGGTTTATGCTGAATAGTGCTGAATAGTCAAGCTGAATAGGCAATCATTCTGCCAATCAGTCTGCGCTTGCTTGCCCTTCTCAATCCTCCCTATCTCGATGACATTTTCGTACTTTCGCCAAAAACTAGCTCGCCCCAAAACCAACATGCTGCGGTTTGGGCTGCTGTTGCTTAGCGTGACGGTCGGGACGTTTTCCTTTGCGCCCGCCAGTAAAGCCGCCGAGAAGTTAGTGGTCACTTATGGCCCGTTCAGCGCTACTTTACAAGTTGAAGACTTAGAAACGCTCGTCCATACTGACCAAGTGCCCGGAGCGCTGCGGTTTTACCTCAACTTAGCCAGCCTCGATCCAAACCTATTGCGTAGCGTTTTGTCGATGCAGCTTGGCGCTAGCATAAACTTTATGCAAGGAATGCTGGAGTCGGAGTCGGGTGAGCAGCTATTAGCCCAAATGAGCGAAGTGATTCATTTGCCGCCCGATCGACCGGATATTCAAATGCTGAAGTCGTCCAACCGCACCTATAGCAGCCCAACCGAGACAAACAACATTACTGCGTTGAGAGAAGCCTTGATTCGATCGGCAGATGATCGGCAGGTGATTGTGCTCGAAGTTTTGCAAAACTATCCGACCGAGCGCGTTTACCTCAACGCAGGCAAGCTGATTCAATTGATGAACAGCATGGAACCTGAAGCAGCCGATTAGCAAATTGCTCTGCCTCACTCGACTGCCTTTAGCCTATCCCTTGCCTTATTCCAACCGAATCATGTCTCTTAGCCCTAGCCAGTTGTAGCGCTTGACCCCCCAGGGCAAGACAATCAGCGTCAGTAGAAACAAAACGACCACCCCTAAACCTAGCATCAATCCTCCTGTGAACGCTGATCCCACAGTGGTCAGGAAGAAAATGCAGGGGATGACTCCAAGTAGGCAAGTAACGGCATAGAGCGGAAAAGACATGCCCGAAATGCCTGCGCCATAGCTGATCAGGTCATAGGGCATAAACGGCAGCAGGTGGGTGACAAACACAAGCCAGCCAAGATATCTTTCACCACGATGATTGGAGAGATAAATCACCTTACCAAGCAAAGCCCGCACAACCGAGCGTCCGAGCGTTCGACCAATAAAATAGGCAGCCAAACTGCCTAAGTAAATTCCTACAACTCCGTAAACTCCGGCTGTAAATGGACCCCAAACGACACCCGCTGCGATAGTGACAGGCGTACTTGGAATGGGCCCAATGACGATCGCTACCACCAAAAAACTGATGTAGAGCAGAATTCCAAGCGGGCCTAAGGACTGGATCGAGTCAATTAGCCTCTGGGGATCGGAGAAATCAATTTGAGAGCGGGAAAGCAGCCACCAGGCAATGCTAATACAAGACAGCAAAACCGCTAGGGCCATGCCATTTTGGGCAGTACACAAAGCCCGCAGTGGATTCGATTTTCGTTTAAGTTGCTTCATGAGGAGGAGTGAACTAGCCTGAGGCCGGAGTTTAGAGCAAATGCTTAAAACGCTGTTGCTTGAATCTTTCGGTGCAAATGTTGCAAAACCTTAGAGTCAGACAGCGCCAAACAGCCTCAATATCATAGTTCACTCCTGTAAAAGTTTGGTTACTCTAACAGATTGGGAACAGCCAGATTGGGAACAGCCAGATTGGGAACAGCCAGATTGGGAACAGCGAGTAACAGTGCCAAACCACTAATTATTAGGCAGACCAAAAATTAAGACATGCACCAAAAAACCGGACAAAATACCGTAAGCGCACGAAAGCCGAGACTTGAGCGAAAGTCTTTTAATGAAATAAATTAATCCACTTAGGGTAAGCGAAATTAAAAACTCACCGAGGGGAATTGAGTGATTGAAGCGGTCATTGACAAAATCAACCACAATCAGCAATACCAATACCCACGATAAGGCGAGGGCGTAGAGATTGGTTTCTAGAGCCTGTTCTGGCGGTTTCACTGAACGCGAGAAAAAGCTGCTGTAGGTGATGATGATTGGCGGTAGAGCGGCGGCGGCAAAACTCCGAACCCCAACTTCAGGGCTGATGGTAAATGCCTCAATGACAGATCCGATCAACAAACCGATAATCGTGGCGACAGCAATCGTAATCGCAAATCGATTTGCAGCATAGATCAACGGACGGTTTTTGCGATCTTTCATGTCATTTGTAGGGTGATTGGCACGCCTGCTGGCACGCTGATGAGTGGTACGGTAGGAGCCTCTAGACATGACGACTTTGCCAAACAGTGTCGTTCAATTGAGTTGTTGTTGAAAGCTAGTGTTGCTGAAAACGCCCATGCTTCACCACTACCGCAAGATGGAATCCTGCATCTAGCGATTCAACATCTATGCCATATCCATGCCAACAGCTTGACCTGAGCAAAATCCCAGTGCCTCTTTAAAACATCAATGGGTCTGACGCGGCGCCAGACCCTTAAAACAGTAGAGTTGTTGGTTTGATTTGAAGTACAAGGTAGGTGGACACGAACTCACAACACCAGCTTACACCTCTGACTAAACCTGTCTCTTTAGGAGACTATAGAGCTTTGGTGGTGCGTGCTGTCATGCTCTCAGGAGGTAAAAACCCTAGCCATTTCAGCTTAACGCAATCTCACTTACATCTTAGGAGGAGTGTCTTCGCTGGTAAACGAGTGCTGTGCCAGAACGAGAGCAGGAGGCACATGGCTCTTATCTGGTGTTTAGTTGGTTGAAATGCTTTATTTCTGTGCCTATATTCAAAATAGCATTACCCTCAATCTTGCAAAACGACCAGTTACCAAACTTATTGAACATTAACCTAAGTTTATCTACAGCGGAATTTGTCTTAACTTCCTTGAAGCAGAGCCTCCCAAGTCGCTGGCCCAACGATGCCATCTGGCTCTAGATTATAGTTGCGCTGAGCTTGCTGAACGGCAGTTTCAGTTTCGCGACCAAAGACTCCATCAACCGTACCCGAAAAAAGACCAATTGCTTTTAAGCGTTCCTGCAAGCGAGTCACATCCGCGCCCGTCATGCCGATTCTGAGCACGGGAAAAGTTGCTGCGGTTGTTGCAGGAGGTGTAGCGGCTGGTGTAGGAGCAGGAGTGGGCGTAATGGGCGTGTACCCTGGCCCAAGTGGGGTTGGAGTCGGGGAAACCGGGGTAGCTGTCGCTGTTGGTGTTGGAGGAACTGTTGGCGTCGGAAACGCCGAGGGAGCGGGAGTAGCAGCCGGAGTGGGAGTGGGGCGAGGAGTGGCTGAAGGCAGCGGTGTGGGTGTTGGGCTAACAGCGGTTTGGCTAATCGTAGGAGCAACGGGCAACAGCCGATTCCAAGTTGCTGTGCCGGCAATGCCATCGGGCTGCAATCCTGCGGCTTGCTGAAAAGCGGCAACGGCTTCAGCAGTGCTTTGCTGATACGATCCGTCAATGGTTCCGCTGTAGTAACCCAAGAGTTTCAGGATGCTTTGCAGATTCGAGACGGCTGCTCCTTGGCTGCCTAATCTCAGGGTGGGTCGGGTCTCAGTTGAACGTGCCTCATCCGCGACAGTCGGCTGGGTGTCAGGAGTGTTAGGGGCAGGCGTTTGGCTTCGGGCAGGCCCCGCACCCATGGTAAAACCGATTGTGAAATAGCCCAGCAGAGCAAGCTGACTGGCGCGGCAGTAGACCGTTTCAGAACCGATCAACCTGTTTCGCCAGCAGTTGGTCAGTGGTTTATCAGATGAGGGTTGGCAACGAGACAAATATCGGTTCACTGCCCTAAATCCTTTCAACACAGCTAGGGATAGGTATCAAATTTTTTCACGTGATACAGAATCTCTCCAGAGACTTTACTACAAGACTGTTGATCTTAGGTTGGATCAAGACCGAGATTTTTCTCAATTCTGATTTTGCATCACAGACGACTGTAGACTTGGAAAATCCAATCCGAGGTTTTTTGCTTGGCTGTCACCCAACGAATCGCTGATGGGGGATTGGCAGAAGTGCGGCTGCGTCCTCCTTGAGGGCAACTTGAGGGCAACGGTTCTGAGGTTAATGCAATGCTCAATTTGGGCAGCTTCCAATGTGAAAGATAAAGATGTAAAATCTGGCGTTGCTGAATCGGAGGATGAATCTGGAAGATTTCTGGCTTCTCAAGCTATATCCCTCAGTGCCCATCAGGGTTTTCATCCCAGCAGTCGAGGCTTTGCGCCGTCTTTTTATGCCTCTGTTTTTTTATGCCTCTGACTTTATGCCTCTGAATCAATGTCGCTAGGCAACCCATCTGAATTGAGGTGAAATTCAATATGGTTCAGTGAAATTAAAAAATTGTAATCATCAGATCGAGATCATATGCTAAAACTACTTTCGGGCAAGTCAAACTGTGCTGCGAAAGGCATGATTGCGATACTCAAAGCGATCTGTTTATCCAGACAGGTTTACAGGAAGTGAATATCTCATACTTCATCGATTTAGCCTATCGTTGTCCAAGTTTGCCATTGATGTAAGCTGCTTATCTTAGATCATCTTTGTTCTATATCCACTGAAATTTCTGATGCCTCCTCAGTTTTACCATCTGGCTGCATTCATTATTTCCGCCGTGATAGTGCTACTGACGACGCCAATCGTCAAGAAGATTGGACTCAAAAGTGGTTACTACGATCCTCCGGGTGGGCGCAAAGTACACCAGCGTCCGATGGTGCGTTTGGGCGGGGTCTCGATTTTTTTGGGGACGTTGATTGCCTTGCTGTGCGTCTGGTGGAGTGGCGGGTTTGGCTGGCTACCTCCTGATAAAGAGTACGAAATTTGGGGGCGTTACAATTGGCGGGCTGGCTTTCTTTTTGATTGGGCTAGCGGATGATCTGTTCAATCTCTCGCCGTTTTTGCGATTGCTGCTGCAAGTGCTGGCGGCCAGTTTGGCCTGGCAAGCGGGCGTGCAGATTGAGTTTCTGGGAATTCCGTTCATTGGCTTGGTGTCTTTGCCCGTTTGGGTGAGTCTGCCTGTAACCGTGCTGTGGCTGGTGGGTATGACGAATGCCATTAACTGGATCGATGGTTTAGATGGCTTAGCCGCCGGGGTTTCAGGCATCGCTGCGGTGATTATGCTCATTGTTTGCCTGTTTATGAATCAGCCTGCTGCCGCTCTGATTGTGGCCGCCCTAGCCGGGGGCGCGTTAGGCTTTCTGCGATATAACTTCAATCCGGCACAGATTTTTATGGGCGATGGCGGCGCTTATTTTATGGGCTTTACGCTGGCAGGGGTTGGAGTGATTGGGCTGGTGAAAAGTGTCACCACTGTAGCCGTCTTGCTGCCTGTCCTGATTCTGGCAGTGCCGCTGTTTGATATGTCTGCTGTGATCCTCGATCGTTTACGAGAAGGGCAGTCTCCCTTCATTGCCGATAAGCGGCATTTACACCACCGCCTCCTCAAAGCCGGACTTTCGCATCGGCTCACGGTTCTGTTCATCTATGCCCTGACGCTGTGGGTAGGAAGCCTAGCGCTGGCCTTCTCAGGCATTCCGAGCGGGTTGACCTATGCCATCGCTGCCACCTTGCTACTCAGCTATACGGGCTGGCGGGTCAGAAAATGCGCTCGGCAACAGTAGGGAGAGGATGGATTAGGCTGGCGATCAGAAATCGATTCATCTTCCTTCACCCCCCTTCTTGCCATGAGCGACCATTCAGCCGAAATTATTTCCGTGGGCACAGAGCTACTGCTCGGCGAAATTCTCAACACGAATGCGCAGTTTCTCGCTCAGGAGTTAGCTCGGCTCGGCATTGCCCACTACTATCAAACGGTCGTTGGAGATAATATTCTGCGGTTGCAAAAGGCAGTGGCGATTGGCTGTGAACGCTCGCGGTTGCTAATTTTTACCGGCGGGTTGGGCCCCACACCAGATGACCTCACAACAGAAGCACTGGCAGATTTTTTCCAGGTTCCTTTAATTGAACGGGCGGAGGTGTTGGCAGAAATTAGCGAGAAGTTTGCGCGGCGCGGTCGGCAAATGTCGCCGAGTAACCGTAAGCAAGCCTTGTTCCCCGTTGGGGCAGAGGTGTTGCCGAATCCAACGGGAAGCGCTCCGGGAATGATCTGGCAGCCGCGTCCGGGATTGATCCTGATGACGTTTCCGGGTGTGCCCAGCGAAATGAAAGTGATGTGGCAGCAAACAGCCGTTCCCTATCTGCGCAGTCAGGGTTGGGGCGCAGCCATTATCTACAGCCGCACCTTACGGTTTTGGGGCATTGCGGAATCAACACTAGCCGAAAAAGTTGCTGACCAGTTGGCGCTACAAAATCCAACCGTGGCTCCCTATGCGGGCAAGGGCGAAGTGCGGCTGCGAATTTCTGCCAAAGCCCCTACCGAAGCAGAAGCGCTGCAAATTATCGCCCCGGTTGAACAGCAAATTCAAGCCATCGCGGGTTTAGATTACTACGGCTCTGATGATGATTCGCTGGCTTCAGTAGTCGGCTGCTTGCTGAAGCAGGCAGGGCAGACAGTTGCAGTGGCAGAATCCTGTACGGGCGGCGGTTTGGGGCAGTTTTTGACCAGCATTGCCGGCAGTTCGGCTTACTTTCGGGGCGGCATTATTTCCTATGACAACCAAATCAAAATCGATTTACTGGGTGTCAGTCCTGATATCTTGTTGCAGCATGGAGCCGTCAGCGAGCCGGTCGCCCAACAGATGGCAGTGGGAGCACGGGAGCAACTGAACGCAACTTGGGGGCTGAGTATCACAGGCGTTGCCGGCCCCGACGGCGGCACAGAAACAAAGCCTGTTGGATTAGTGTATGTGGGCATTGCCGGCCCCAATGGCGTTGAGAGCCATCGCCATCAGTTTGGTGAATCGCGAGGACGGGATTCCATTCGGTGGCTCAGTCTTTGTGCCGTTTTGGATACTCTGCGCCGCAAGCTGTTGCAGCCTTCTTGATGGTTCTTCTTGACGCTCACCCGCTACCTCAGATGACTCGCTCTAACTCCAGCCCACTGCTGAAGTGCTAATCACCGTTTTTTAGATCGGGCGTAATTTCTAGCGTGTAATCGAACGGTGAACCGCCTGTGCCAGTTTGGGTCATGGGTTTTCCGTCGGGGCGGCGCGGCGCAAAGTAAGAGTCGGCACTGACAACCAGATTGCCTGCGGCGTTGGTGGTTAGCCCGTTAATTGCCAAACTATTGCTCTTGCCGCTGTTGATTGCAGACAGGTAAACCGCATCCGTCATTTCGCCGGTCGCCAGATTCAGCTTCGCCAACACCGCCACCTTAGCGCCACCGCCTGTTCCGTAGCTGCGCAGCCACGATTGGGTTGCCCCTGAACTAACCCGCCGGAAGTCTTGATCGGGGGTTCCCTGCGTGCCGTCTACGCTAAACACGCCGTAAAGCTGAGTGCCGCTCCAAAACAGCCCGTAGCCGCGGCCATCGGTTCCCGTTACTTCGTAGTCTGTGCGCGCCCAATGATTCGACGGGTTGCGGCTATCAAAGCTGACAATCACCGGATTTTGGTTTATGCTCGTCACCTGCTGCGTGCCAATGTAGAGGGTTTGAGTCCCAAGCTGGAGGCGGGCGGCTCCTGTTGCGGCAATCGTCGCTTCTGGATCACTTGCCGAAAACTTAATTGTGGTTGCCTGAATGGAAACGATTGGCTCAATTGGGATGACTGATCCGAGCGGCGGTTCTAAAATCGGGTCAGGTTGGATGAGATTGTCAGAAATTGGATTGGTCAGGATGGGATCAGTCGGCAGCGGATCAGCGGGAGTGGGTGGAGTCGGCGCAGGATTGAGCAGATCGAGATCAAGCGGTAAGGCAACTCCTAAAAAGTCAGCCTCGCTGATCGTGATACTGCTGGTGTCGTTGAGAATCACCAACGTTTTGCCTGTGGCTTTGTGCCGAATTAGCGTGTTTCCTACCTGTTTGCCTTTCCCCTGAACGATGGCTACATCTTCCAACTTCATCCCAGTTCCTAGTTCCAGCAAATCTTTGCCGTCTTGAAAGTCTGTGATTTCGGCAACTCCTGTCCCAACCCCAACAAACCGATCGCGCCCGGCTCCACCTATGAGGCGATTGCGTCCACCGCCACCGTTCAAGCTGTCATTGCCAAGACCACCGACCAACTGATCAGCATCCTTGCCGCCCAAAAGCTGATCGTCTCCTGCCTCGCCCAACAGGACGTTTCGACCCGCCCCACCGCTGAGGTAATCCTTGCCGATGCCGCCCATCAGATAGTCATTTCCCTGCCGCCCCCAAATTTTGTCGTCTCCGCCCAAGCCGCTTAAGCGATCATTGCCTGCCCGACCGCGCAGCATATTACTTAGACGATCGCCCCTGATCGATTTGCGTGGAAGCAGGGATGAGTTTAAGTTAGCGGCAACGCGAGTAGCGCTACCCATTAGGCTAGGACTGGAGGAAGCCAGTGGATTGAGGGCAACCGTCTGATCGCCCATGACAATTTGCCCCGCACCCAGCGGGGAATCAACAAAAACCATGAACAATATCCTCAATAGATAGATGTCAAGTCAGCCAAAATGAGAGCCAAGCCTGACGGAAAGCTGGCTAGAGTCGTAGCAAGAGGATGGCGAAGCGTGCAGAGTGCAAGAGTTCTGCTGCTTTTACAGGAACCTTGCTGACTCAGCCATTGGTTAGAATTCAGAAAATTAGGACGATGCAGGGCTAGCCAAAAATTAGCCAAAAAGCTGTAGGGCGCATTTTAAGACCCTAGATTTCCGCTTATGGGAACTTTGAGAAAAAAATCGGCTCAGCAAGTCCCCTAAACTTTGGGAATTTAGGAAGCAAAGAGGACAGGTATGTACACGGTAGCTTTTTAAGAAGATTTAGGAGGATCTGATCTCAAAACGGAGGAAGATAAGAAGTCCGCGTTTCTCTGAAGATCAAAATCTTGTGTTCTCGGTAATCTGCACCCATTCAGCATTGAATCAGCCGACTCATTTGCTCTGTATCAGGCAGATGAAATCAGGCGATTAGAATGACGCAAACCAATTGAAATGATGGGGTAGAGCTAAATTGATAAAGACTAGAATGCATTGCATAGAGCCATGGAGTTTGCTTCTCAAATTCTCAAAAACAACAATGGCTTCTGCACCCTCAATCCATAATTAGGCTGTGATTGAGCCTTGATTCCATCATGGATTGCTAACACTAAACTCGTTTTAGCTAAATCTGGAATGTGACTGCATCCGCAAATTCTCGGACTCTTGGATATCCCAACTAATCAGCACGTCCCAATACGGGCTTTAGGAAGCAGCCATGAATTCGCCAACTTTGATCGGGCTGTTGCTGCATCAAATATACTGCTTGCACTAGCTCTTCATTTGCGCTCAGCAGCATCACGGTTTGAGCCGGCATTCCTTCAACGGTGGTCAATTCTGCAAACATGACGGCTCGTGGACGGTAAACGGGCGCATATCCTGTTTTCACCATATGCATGAAGGTTTCAGACGTTTTAACCTGCGCCTGAATTGCTGGACTAGCAAACGCAAATGCAGTTTCAGCGTCATCTTGCTGAAAGGCTTCAAGCTGTTGCTGAATCACAGATCGAATCGTCTCCTGTTCGGCTGAAGACACCATAACAACCCACTTTAGGACATCCAATCGCCTGGAAAAGGTTCAATCACGTCTGATTTTTTTAAGGTTGTAGGCGGGCGGTCGCTGCTCCATGCCCACCAAACAGTGCCACAAGTACAACGGTAAAACTCCTGCCATTTACGACGGTGATCTTCAGTGAAGACAGGCGCACGGCGATTAAGCCAAACTTGCTCGGCTTCGGTCGATAAAGCACAACAGGTGGGACAGCAAAATTCTCTCGCGTGAAGGGCGGATTCTGTCCAATCGGGAGGGGTGAGAGCAAATGCGTCCATGCTGTCATTTTGAGTGAAGGGAGGCTTACTTTTATCCTACACGCACTCCAAGAACAGGAGCGTTGAAATCAAGCAATGACAGAATTGAAGAAACCCCTGGAAGTTGGCTCTTTACGTTGAGAAAAAGCAAACCAAAACGGCTTTACTGTAAAAACTGTTTTAAGAGTATCGAATGTACTGTTTGCCCCTTGAGCTTCCCGATTCTAGGGTCTGTGATCCATTTCCGCTCAAACCCTGACGATGGCAAGGCGACAGCCCCTAGCCTGTTTTTGGAGGCGGGCGAGATCCGGCGGATGCGGCAAGCGTTTGACCATTACGTTTGACCATTGCGTTTGACCATTACGTTTAACCATCAATGGATGACGCGCCCTAGAGAAATTTGAGCCGAGTTCTCTCCAAAAATAAAATAGGGTGCTACTCAGATCCACCTCGAAGATTCCGAGGATCTTGCGCTCATGAATCATCCAGAACTGCTATGGGAGTAGTTCAAGCCAAAATTATCACCTTGCAAACCAGAGTTTAGACATTGGGAGTGATTTGTGAGAAATCCTCTAAGGAATGGGAATTCAATCAGTTCGATTCGATCGTGGGGAGGGGCAGGTTTTGCGGTCAAATCGACTGCCGGATGCCCATTGGTCTGCTCAACCCGCCCGTCCAGTTGACGGATTGATTCAATCCACACCCTAAGCAAGCAACAGTCCCGCTCAAGGATTAAAACTCTCCAATGCGGTATAGAATCATTTGGGAATTCAGTCAAACTTTTTACCCAAGGAGAGTTAAAGATGGTTGCCTTTTTAATTACTGCGGTGGTTACAGCAATTAGTTTGCTGATCATTTCCTACATTCCGTTTCTTGGTGTTGAGGTAGATAGCCCCGGCAAAGCGCTGCTTTCCGGTATTGTGTTTGGGCTACTCAACGCATTTCTGAAGCCTATTCTCACCTTCCTCGGTGCTCCCATTAACTTTCTGACGCTAGGGCTGTTTGGTTTGCTGGTGAATGTGCTTATTTTTGGGTTGACTGCAAAAATCATCGAAGGCTTCCGGTTACGCAATGGTTTCGTCAGTGCAATTTTGGGAGCAATTGTGCTGTCAATCGTCAACAGTATTTTGTTCTCTTTATTAACCAATCTTGGGCTAGTGGTTCCTGCCTGACGTTGACCAGCCTGCTCCGCTAGACTGCTAATTGAAAGCCTGATTTTTAAAGTTGCTAAAGCGAATTTCACACAAGCTCGTTCTAGCGGTTTTTATCGGCTGATTTGTACGGCAGATCTAGGAGAACTTTTGTGAACGCTCGTCGCTCCTCACTTTTTCGAGAAAGTTCATTTTTCGATGATTTCTTTTTTGGCTTCTTTTTTGATGATGATTTTTCCAACGGCAGAACCGAAATTGGGACTCGGTTTGACGACAAATTACGCGGAACGAACGGACGCGACCGCCTAGAAGGCCGCGGTGGTGATGATGAAATTGACGGTCGCGGTGGACGGGATCGGCTCCTTGGCGGCAGTGGTGATGATGAAATTGACGGCGACAGCGGCGATGATGAAATTCGCGGCGACAGCGGCAGCGATGAGATCGACGGCGACAGCGGTGATGACGATTATTCG
>JAAUQT010000171.1 GCA_012033495.1 Cyanobacteria bacterium RM1_2_2
AGTGGGGGATGGGAAGTGGGGGATGGAGGTGGGGAAGCGGGGGGCATGAGGAAGCACAATCTCACTGGTTGCCCAGTTTCCCTCCCTATCCGCCTATCCCCCCATCTTCTAGTGCGCTCCAACGGCTCGCTTGTAGGCTTCGTCTAGCACTTCTGAGAGAGTGGGGTGGGTGTGGACGAAGAAGGCTAGCTCGTGGACGGTGCGCTGCTCGGCAATGGCGTTGGCGGCTTCCTGGATCAGGTCAGAAGCATGTAAGCCAATAATATGGACGCCGAGCACTTCGCCGGTATCTTGACGGTAGATGACTTTCGCAACGCCGTCTGTTTCGCCTTCAGCAATTGCTTTGGAGTTGCCCTTAAAGTAGGAGCGCACCGACTGCACGGTAAAGCCTTCAGCTTTGGCGAGTTCTTGGGCAGCGGGTTCGGTGAGGCCGACAAAGCTCACTTCGGGATGGGTGAAGGCGGCGGCGGGGATGCTGCGATAATTTATGGTGCGAGTCCGGCTACAGATGTTTTCGACAGCGACGACTCCTTGGGCTGAGGCGGCATGAGCTAGCATCATTTTGCCTGTTGCATCACCAATTGCCCACAGATGCGGCACAGGCTGACCGTCACTCACCACAGCCATTTGATCGTTGACGGGAATGAAGCCGCGTCGATCGAGTTCCACGCCGACGGTTTCGAGTCCGAGGTCTTGAGTGGCCGGAATTCGTCCGGTGGCGACGAGGCAGGCGTCTACTTCTAGGACTTCTACAACTTCTTTCGTTTTGGCGTCGGCGAGTTCAATCACCACCGGAGAGCCAGGCGTTACCTTTTTCGCCAACCTGCCCACTTTGGTTTCAATGTCGCGGGGCGCAATCAGGACTCGCTGCGCCAGTTTAGCAATGTCGGGATCAAAGCCCGGCATCAGTTGATCCAACGCTTCGATCATCGTCACTTCTGAGCCGAGAGCGGTGTAAACATCGGCAAATTCTAAGCCAATGTAGCCGCTGCCAATCACCGCAATCCAAGGGGGCAGCCAGTCGAGCTTGACGCCATCGTCGCTGGTGAAAACCGTTTTGCCGTCTAGCTCAATGCCTGGCGGCACAAACGGAATTGAACCGGCTGAAATAATAATGTCTTGCGCCGTAATAACTTTTTCGCCTGCTTCTGTGCTGATGCTGACTTTCTGAGCGCCTGCCACTTTGCCCCTACCGCGAATCGTCTCGACGCCAAGCCGCTTCAAGCTGTTGGTCAAGTCATCGCGGATTTTCAGCACCAAATTTCCGGCATGGTCAGCGATTGCCTGCCGCTCGAAGTTAACGCGGTCGACCTGAATGCCTAAGGCTTTAAGATGATGCGCATCTCGCAGTTCGCGCACTCGCCCTGAAGCAGCCAACAGCGCCTTAGAAGGAATGCAGCCTCGATTAACGCAAGTGCCGCCCATATCTGCCGCCTCAATGATGGCAGTTTTTAAACCGCAGCTAACCGCATGGAGAGCAGCGCCATGGCCGCCAACGCCGGCACCAATAATGACCAAATCGTAATCCAGTCCGTGACTCACTTCAGTCCCTCTGTGATGGGTAACGCTCTGTGTCAATTTTGGATGCTGAGGGGGCAATTAGACAAGGGCAGATTGGGGTTGCTTGTTCAGGCACATTCCACTTTCGGTGATTTCACGCTGTAAATTTCTGCGGTTGTTGGGAACGTTAGAGCATGATTTATATTTTTATAGCTTTGGTCACTTGGTTTAGGACGGGGTACAGGGGTGGAACCCCTTTCATACCCATCTCCTAAGCAACCTAGCGACAGCTATATGACCTTGATCTCAGGAGATTTCTGCGCCAAGATAGCCCCTGGTTGGAGGCAAGCTTTGAACGGATGGGTGATCAAGCGATGATTGCATGGCTCAACCTGCCCATACAGGGATTTTGTTTGATAGAAATCTCCTCATGCCTCCGAATCCATTGTCTCTGAATCCATTGTCTCTATTGAAGGGATGCCTTTCGTATGGATAATTCTCAACGGGCCCTGCGCCGCGCCGCCGCCGAAGCATTTTCTCAATCGCTTGAGCAGCTAGGAGGATGCTTTGAACCAGAAAGTGAAGCCATGGCAGCTCAGCCGTTTGAAGCCCAATCTGTGAGGGCTGATTCTGCACCGCAACCTCCTACCGAGACTGAGATTACATCACTGCAAGCCTTGGAAGATGCTGCTGCTGACATTGAGCAACTGTTCCAGCAAATTGGACGAGCAACTGGACGAAAGGTGGGCGGCAGCTAAATGGGGGCAGTTAAAGTTTCTGAGAAGGGGGTTTTGAGAAGAGGCTTTTGAGAAGAGGCTTCTGAGAAAAAGCGTTTCGCTGCGCTGGGCAGGTTTTGTCAAAGCCTTTGCACCAAATCATAATTGCTTCGCTAAATTTGCCCGTCCAGGAATTTTGTTTGCTAGAAATCGATTGAAGCATTCAGCCGGGGTTGGAAATCAGTGCCGATGGCAGCAATTCAGTATTCGCAGGGCACGTTTACAGGCAGTGATGGAACGCAGCGCTATGAGCAGTTCTGGCGTCCAGCCAGCCCAAAGGCAGCGGTGGCGATCGTTCATGGCTATGCCGAACACAGCGGACGTTACGCCAATTTTGCCGTTAATTTAGCCCAACAAAATTTTGCAGTTTACGCTTTTGACCTGCGTGGGCACGGAAAATCTGAAGGCGAGCGAGGCTACGTCAACTCACTGAATGAATTTGCGGCAGATCTAGAAATTTTTTTGAGAGCCGTTCGCCAGCGAGAAGCAGACCAGCCCTTATTTTTGCTGGGTCACAGTATGGGAGGCACAATTGCAACGCTGTTCACAATTCAGCTTCAACAGTCGCATTCTCTCTTACAAGGCTTGATTTTGAGTGGGCCGTTGCTGAAGGTTGGACTGGCCGCGCTGCTGGGTTATCCTCTGTCGGTGTTGAGTCACTTTTGGCCCAATCTGCCTACGATTCGGTTAGATAGCACCGCCATTTCACGAGATGCAGCCGTTGTTGAGGGCTACCAAATCGATCCGCTGGTTTATCACGGTCGCTTGTCTGCCCAAACGGTGACAGCAATTCTGCAAGCCACCCAACAAATTCAAGCCCAACAGCAGCGGATCAGTCTCTCTTTGCTGATTTTGCATGGCACAGCCGATCGGCTCGCAACGGTTGCCGGCAGTCAATTGCTCTATCAGCAGGCCCAATCACCCGACAAAACTCTGAAATGCTACACCGGACTGTACCACGAAGTTTTGAATGAATCAGCGCCGCAAGTTCTGTCCGATCTCACGTCCTGGCTTACTGAGCGGCTGCAATTGACCTAGGATCGTAGATTTGATCAATCCATAAACTGTACGGGTGGGTTTAGCAGACTAATGGGCATCCGGCAATCGATTTGACCGCAACACCCACCCCTACCCACGATCGAACTGATTGAATTCCCATTCCCCAGTGAAGGCAACCAGCGATACAGATAAATGTGCATTTCTTGAGCATATATCTTCAACGTAATCAATCTTTAACCATCTTTAATATGCGATGAAGATAAGCTTATAAAATCCCTTGTCTGTCAGAGAAAGCATCTTAAGCATGGAAACCGATTCTCAAAACATTGATCCACTTTTAGAGAAGCTGTGGGCAAAGAAGTATGTGGGCAACCTGGCTAACTACGCCTGGGAAACTTCGGCTCCATCAGCAACGGGGCGCGAGCAAATCGCTGAGAAAATGCTGGGCACGCTGAGGTTTGCCAGTTCTCAAGCATGGGGCAAAACAGAAGCGCTGCTGATTAGCGAACTGCAACGGCATCGAATTCATGCTGATTTGATTGATCCCTGGCGAATTGCTTCAGATTCTCGCTTGCTGTTTGAGAAAGCGGTTGAAAGCTACACTCATCAGTTGCGCCCAGAAAGATTTTCGGTGGTGATTGCGCCAGAGTGCGGTCGGATTCGCCAAGCATATTCGGCTCAAGATCCGCGCGTTTTGGGCTTCATGAGTATGCAGTTTCACTACACGGGGCAACTGCTGCTGGAGAAACTAACGGCGGATGAGAAACCGCTGATCGCCGATTACTTTAAAGTGATGGATGACCACCTGTATATGCCGCTGCATCGCGCTTATGAGGCAGCCGCTGCCCATGTTGCAGGTTCGCCAGCCTTGCTTGCAGTCCAACACTTGCTGCCCATTTCGACCCAAATTGCCGAATTCATTTGCGCAGAAGTGGCGGAACACAACCCAGATCACCGTTGCTACAGCGGCTCTTTGCAGGATGCGACCGTGCGGATCTCCAGCATTCGGGATGTGGAAATGTTCCAAATTTACCTGTGTTTGTGTGTGCTAGAGGGCAATGTTGCAGCCGTTCAACAGGAACTCTTTCCGCTGTGCGTCATGCTCTATCCGCCACTCAACGTGAAATGGGAACTGGTGCGGCAACTGCTGGGCTTACTAGGTTGGGAAATTCAGAAGCGCTTACCCCCAGCCGATCACAAAACTTTTGCCCCTTACGGTAAAGCACTGCAAGAAATGTTCTCACTGGATGTCTTTCCCGAAAGCAATCCGATTTGGAGCAACCATCCTGATACCGTACGATTCATGAATATGGCACGCGATCTGCTGCAAGACTTTTTGCAAGCACCTTCTTAGGGCGCATCATCTATGAAGGGTCAAGCGCAGCATCAGCCGGATCGCGCCCGTCCCCCAAAATAGGCTAGGGGCTGTCGCCTTGCCATCGTCAGGGTTCTAGCTGGGTTTTAGCTGGAATGGATGACCACCCCTATTTATCCCCATAACACATTTTTAATTATCAGCACTTTTTTATCAGCACTGAAGCGTTCCCCAACTTATTCACAAAACTGCTTTCAGGGATGCCAACTCTTCCTTTATAGATTTGGGCTGATAGCCTAAACTAAACGCCAACGAGCTATCCAGCGAGGCATCCAACGGACGAGGAGCCGCCATTTTCACATCTGCCTGTTGGCAAGGGTTGAGTTGCGTTTCAGGAACGCCCAATACTTCAGCAAGTAGACTGCCAATCGCGTAACGAGACAGGCGTTCTTTGCCGCCGAGGTGCAAAATGCTGCTGGCTTTTTCTAGAGCAATCAAAAGCCCCTGAGCCGCTGCGTATCCACTGACCGGATTGCGAATTTCATCGGTAAATAAATGAATTGATCCGCCGTTTCTGAGTGTCTCAATCCACGGTTGGATGAAGCTTTTAGCCGTTGGCGCGACGCCAAACATCAGCGGCATCCGGCAAATTATCGCGGTGGGGCAACGTTCCTGCATTCCAGCTTCGGCAGCGGCTTTGTGCTCACCGTAACGGTTGATCGGACAAACCGGATCGGCTTCACGATAGGGCGGCTTTGATCCATCAAACACCTGCTCTGAAGAAGTGAAAACGCAAGGAATCTCAGCCTCGGCACTGAGTCCCGCTAAGTTGCAGGAAGCCACTACATTGATTTGGTAGGACGCCTCCGGATCGGCTTCGCAGGCATTGGGGCTAGATAGAGCGGCGGTATGGATGATGGCATCGGGCTGAATGGTTTGCACCAACTGCTTAAGGGCTACAAAATCCGTGAGATCAACGGGCAGCAGCTTGACGCCCGGAATGTCAACTGCATGAGCATAATATGTGCCGTACACATCCCAATTTGCTTGAGTCAACTGACAAAGATGCCAGCCGAGGAAGCCGCTTGCGCCTGTGAGCAAAAGTTTCTGCATCGTTGAAGGTGAGGGGGCAGGGTTTATAGCCGTTCAGAATTAAAATCTCAGCAAAATCTAATCAAAGAATGATACGGATGATCTGAATCTCTTGCTAAACTAAACTTTAAACACTAGATGCATTGTCTGCCGATTCTGTTTGCCCCTATCTAGAGAGAAGCTCAGCAGCAGGTTCGTGTCCAGCTTTTTTATGTTCAGCTTCATATTTTGCTCTGTATTTCTTGCTCTGTCTCCCTACTCCAGGTAAAGGTTCTATGAAACCTACGCCCCACCTCGGCAACAAGTCTTCTTGGCACTCCTCTGAGCGTCGCGCTTGGCGGTTGCCTGTAATCGCGCTCAGCTTGGGCTTGCTCACGGCTTGCATGGCTCCTTCTCCCTACGATGAGTCAGCGCTAGATGGCGTTTCGGAAGAGCCGATGGAACCCAATCAGTCTGGTGCAACCTATACCCCGCAGCCTAGCCCGGAAGAGTCGTTTAGCAGCCAGTTTAATTTTCCGTTGGCGACCTGTGGCGATCAGACCTCAGAACCGAGCGAAACTTGGTACTCCGTTTTTCTAGATGGCGGCGACATTAATGATATTCGGACTCGCTATTGCGGAGATGCCCTCAGCACGAGCCGCAGAAGTGGGACACCGACAATTCAGGTGGCCAGCTTTACTAGCTATGCAAAAGCGTTGACCTTAGCGAAAGCGATTGGCGGCGTCGTGGAACAAACGGCAGCCCAAGCCACTCCTGATGCCAGCAGTTCTGATTACCAGAGCGCCGACACCACTCCATCGCAAGCGGCTCCAGATGCTCAACTGCCCGCCGCTTCTCAAGTGGGGCAATCTGCGTTTTTGAGCACAAGTGATGCCAGCATTCCGATCAATATTCGCCAAGGCGCGAGCACCGACGCTGAAGTGGAATCGACGGGCTATTCGGGTGAGCGTGTCCAAATTGCCAATGCTGCCCAAGGCGAGGATGGTTATACCTGGTATGAAGTCAGGTTAGAGTCTGGAACGAGCGGCTGGGTGCGGGGGGATTTAATTTCGGCTCAAGCGCCAACTGCTGAACAACCACCTGCCCAATCGGAACCGCCTCGCTCGCAGCCACCAGCCGCCCAGTCGCCCTCATCACCGTCTCAGCCACCCCCAGCAACTTCGCCTTACGCCCAACCGCCCTACGCTCAGCAGCCTCCCTACGCTCAGCAACCGCCTTACGCCCAACCGCCCTATACTCAACAACCGCCCTACGCTCAATCGCCTTATTCACCGCAACAGCCTTATTCACCGCAACAGCCTTATTCACCGCAACAGCCTTATTCACCGCCCTATGCTCAACAACCTCCCTACGCCCAGCCGCCTGCCCCAAACTCACCGAATGGGTTGCCTCATGGGGCGGGCCGTCCTTCTGTCCTGACTGCCAGAGAACCCGGTGCGGCAATCAATATCCGCGAATTTGCCAGCATGAACTCACGGGTGCGCTATCATGCCAGTCCGGGTGATCCGGTGCAGGTAGCAGGCAGTGCCCAAGGCGACGATGGTTTTATGTGGTATCAGGTGCGGTTTGAGTCGGGAGCCGTTGGCTGGGTGCGCAGTGATTTGGTTGCGAATCATTAGGAGTGAGCAGGGATGGCTCGCTGGGTGGGTAGGCGGCAGAGGGCGGAGGGCACAACCATGAGACTTCATTCAACTGCTGAGATTTTGCAGATCTATCAACAAAAGGGACGGCAGCTTTACGGCGGAGAAGCCGTTAGCCAACTGGAGCACGCGCTGCAATGTGCCACCTTCGCTGAAGCGGCTGATCAGCCAACCGCTATGATTGTGTCTTGTTTGCTTCATGATATTGGACACCTTCTGATCGAACCGTTTCAGCTTCTCGAACCGTTCCAGTATCCGTTCGCGGATGGCATTGCTTCGGATCACGACACGCACGCCGATTGCGCCAGTGCTGTGCTGCGGGAATTGTTCAGTCCGGCTGTCACGGAACCCATTCGGCTGCATGTAGAGGCAAAGCGCTATCTTTGTGCCGTTGAGCCAGGTTATTGGCAAAGCTTATCGGCGGCATCGCAGCAAAGCTTAGAACATCAGGGCGGGATTTTTGGTCTAGAAGCCGCCCAAGCATTTATCGCGCAACCTTATGCAGCAGAGGCAGTTCAGTTGCGCCGTTGGGATGATTCTGCCAAGGTGGTGGGGTTGCCTACTGCCGATTTAAGCCATTTTGCCCCTATGTTGATGGCTTGTGCTTCCGGTAGCGCGTTGGAATCAGGTTAGGCTGGCCCCCGGCGAAATATATTCCGCTCACTTGGTTTTAGAATAGAAAGCTGGAGTCAGCCAAAGTACAGTCTTGTGAATAAATCTTTTAAGCATCTTGATACCATTACCGCTCTCTTCGTCACCATTCTGCTGATTTCAAATGTCACCTCAACGAAAATTGTGGCATTTGGACCGTTGACCTTTGATGGCGGCACGATCTTATTTCCCCTCAGCTATATTTTTGGCGACATTTTAACTGAGGTCTATGGTTATGCTCGCTCTCGTAAAGTGATTTGGCTGGGGTTTGTGGCAGCCCTGGTAATGTCTCTGACTTTTATTGTGGTCGGTGCGTTGCCGCCCGCCGCCGATTGGCAAAACCAAGACGCTTACAACAAAATTTTAGGACTCACGCCTAGAATTGTGGTTGCTAGCCTGATTGCTTACTTTGTAGGTGGGTTTTCCAACGCTTTTACACTCGCCAAACTGAAGCTATGGACGAACGGTCAACGGCTTTGGCTGCGAACAATTGGGTCTACGCTAGTCGGACAAGTTGTGGATACAGGCTTGTTTATCTTAATTGCCTTTACCGGAGTCGTCCCCAACAGCCTGATTTGGACGCTGATTGTGTCGAATTATCTGTTCAAATGTGGCGTTGAAATTCTATTTACGCCAGTCACTTATTGGATCACAGGCTGGCTGAAACAGCAGGAACACGAAGACTTTTATGATCGGGACACCAACTTCAATCCGTTTCCTTTCTCTGGGTAGAGCAAGCTGAGAACATCAAAGGAAGGGCTTTGCAGTAGCAGTTACGTCCTCGCTGTTTGGCTTCATAAAGGGCCTGATCTGCTGCTGCAATTAGCTTTTTGGGAGAACTGTTGCCATCCGGAAGTTGACTGCTGATGCCCAAACTGAGCGTTACCGATTCAGCAATTAAAGAAGTTGTGTGCGGTAAGTTAAGCTGCTGCACCTTAGCCCGAATTCGTTCTGCAACTTGAATGGCTCCGATTTCGTGGGTGTTGGGTAGCATCACTGCAAACTCTTCTCCCCCATAGCGAGCGACCAAATCAGTGGGACGCATGACTGCCTGCATGACTGCCCGCGCCACGAGGGTTAAGCAATCATCGCCCGCTACATGCCCGTAGGTGTCGTTGTATTGTTTGAAATAATCAATATCACACAAAATTAAGGAGAGCGGCTGTTGATTTTGAGCGCAGCGCAGCCACGCAGCAGTCAGCCCTCGGTCAAAACAGCGCCGATTGGCAATTTGAGTCAAACTGTCGATGTTCACCTGACCCACTAATTCTTGGTTGGTCAACCGCAGATTCAGTTCCATCTGCTTGCGCTGGGTAATGTCGCGTAAAGTGACGGCAACTCCGTCTCCCAACTTCACAGCAACGAGGTGAAACCAAGCTTTCAGAATGTCATTCTCAAAATAATATTCTTGTTCTAGCGGTTTTCCAGTTTGCACAACAGCCCGGTAGCGCTTGAACAATTCTGCTTTGGCGAGGCTAGGATACGCTTCCAGTAAGCGACTGCCAATCAGGTCTTCAGGAGATTTGCCCGTCAGATGAGCCGCAATCGGGTTCACGATTAGCCACTCAAAGTCGGTGATTGCGCCTTCGTCATCTCGGACTGCCCGATAGGCCATAATGCCATCTAGAGAACTGTTGAGCACACCCGTCAAGAGTTCTTGCGATTGCTTCAGGCTCGCCTGGATGTGTTCCCGTTGCTCAATTTCTTGCTGAAGCCGTCGATGCTGGCGCTGTAACGTCAGTTGGGTTTTGATCCGCAAATAAACTTCTTCAGCCTCAAAGGGTTTACTAATGTAGTCGATGCCGCCCGCCCGAAACGCTTTCACTTTGTCGAGCATTTCGCCTAAAGCGCTGATAAAAAGCACTGGAATGTCTTGGGTAGCCGAATGCTGCTTCAGAAGCTGACACACCTCATAGCCATCCATTTCTGGCATTCTAATATCAAGCAAAATAATGTCTGGTGGTTTGGTCTGTGCGGTTTTCAGCGCCATTGCTCCATTGGTGACACTCCGCACCTTGTAGCCTTGCTCTTGCAACAGCCTAGACAACAGATGCAAGTTTTCTGGAACGTCGTCCACAATCAAAACATTGCCCTGTTCTGTTACGGAATGATCCCTGATGGAATGGTCATGCCCCTGGCTATCCATGAATCATTGCCTCGGCTAACTCGGTGATGCGTGCAGACTGAACTCGTTTCCATTCACTCATCCATTTAATCAAGCTTTGAGCAAGCGTTGTGATGGTGGCAGGCAGATGGTCAATTAGCATCTGGTCAATCTCAAAACTCAATATGTATGGCTGTAGCCAGGTTGCTGAGGACATTGGTATTAAAGGGAGTGTGGGGGCTGATGCTAGTGCAATGCTCCGCGAACGCCCCAGCTAGGGGTGGAACCCTTGTACCCCATCCTCAGCCAAGTGACTATCGCTCAAGTGACTATAGCTATAGATTGCGATAAAGCGCCAACGCGAACTGAACTCCATCGTTGCAAATTCCAAATTTTAAATCTGTATCCGCAGCCGTTCTGAAATCTTTCTAAAAATTCCACTTTTCTATGTTGGCAAAAATAGTACGATCATAGTACGTGAAAGTGCGGGCGGCTTAGCTCGTTTCGGCAGTCTTACTGTTTTTTACGGTTGATGAAGCTTTTACGGTTGATGAAACCCTTTCAATCGGGAGTGTGCGTGTCGATACTATCTCTAGAAACCTCGACGGTACTGCCACGTCCGTTTTTGAAGTGGGTGGGTGGTAAAGGGCAGTTGATTTCGCAATATGCGCCGTTTTTGCCGGCGACCTTTTCGACCTACTATGAGCCATTTTTAGGGGGCGGAGCGATTTTTTTCACTTGTTGCCTCGGCAGGCAGTCCTCACAGACATCAATCCAGAGTTGGTGAATGTCTATTGTACGGTGCGTGACAAAGTTGAGGCCATCATTCAGCATTTAGAAATTCATCAACTCTGCCACAGCCAGGCTTATTATTATGACCTACGAGCGAATCCTGGCAAAACCTCAATTGAGAAAGCAGCCCGCTTAATCTATCTCAACAAAACTTGCTACAACGGCTTGTATCGAGAGAATTCTAAAGGGCAGTTCAATGTGCCGATGGGACGGTATAAAGCCCCGAAAATCTGCTATCCAGAGCTGTTGCGATCGGTTTCGCGGGTGCTAAAGCAGACTCAGATTGAGGTGAAACCGTTTGATGCGGTGCTGAACATGGCGCAAACGAACCAAGATTTTGTCTACTTCGATCCGCCCTACCATCCGATTAGCCTTACGAGCCGCTTCACTGAATACAACCGCTACGCCTTCAACGAAGCGGATCAAATCCGGTTACGAGACACCTTTGCTCAGTTAGCGGCTCGCGGCGTTAAGGTGATGCTTTCTAATTCAGACTGTCCGTTTATTCGAGAGCTTTATCAAGGTTTCAAGATTCACACGATTTTGGCAGCCCGCTCGATCAACTCTAACGCCGAGAAGCGCGGCAAGATCACCGAAGTATTGGTGACTTCTTACTGAGGGCGGCAGGGTTAGGGCAGGTTTTGTC
>JAAUQT010000172.1 GCA_012033495.1 Cyanobacteria bacterium RM1_2_2
CCCCTAACCCCCCTTGCAAAAGGGGGGAACCGACCCACAACTGGCTTGAAGTCCCCCTTTTTAAGGGGGATTTAGGGGGATCAAGCAGGGTTTTAACTTCCAATGCGAGATGTGTGTACACGGTAGCGCATTGAGATGGGGGTCAGTATCTTGGTTCGTAGGTTGCTCAAACAAGCAGACATTGTAAGTAAAGCGCAACTCAAAACCCGGATTCTGGAATTTATCGATGACTTCAATCGCACGATGGCCCAACCATGCAAGTGAACCAATGAGGGCAAAAGCACTAAAAGCAATAGGCAAAAAAAGACAATGACAAAAAAAGCAATGACAAAGGGTAGCCCAACTCACGCCCTACTCTACTAGCGGCTTTCTTTCTAGCTCGCGGGGCAGAATGATGGCGCTGGTGGTCGTTATGGCAGAGGGCAGAAAAACTCTGACGGATATTGAGCTATTGCAGCCGTCCAGCTTGAACTCGGCTTGCTAGCATCAGCTATACACCCGTTATACACGGTTTGTAGTATATTGTAGTATAATAGGCTGAGTTTGAAACGGAGGCACAATCCATACAACTCACGCAAACGCAGTATAGCGTTACGCATTGAGCTTAGAACATTGGGTGTGTGTGGGCTCTACGCCCCCAGCTAGGGGTGGAACCCCTACACTCCGTCCTAACCTTAGGCAGTACTGCTATAAAAATTAAAACAATTCATTCAACAACTAAAAATATGAGTGTTTTGACTGTTCAGTCAGCCGTTCAGCCGCTTGGTAAAACGCCGCTGGCTGCCTACGACCTCTGGAAACTCTATGGCAAGACCTCGGTTGTCCAAGGTGTAAGTTTAACCTTGAATCCAGGTGAGGTGCTGGGCTTGCTGGGCCCCAATGGAGCCGGAAAAACCACCACGGTAGGAATGCTCTATGGAGCCGTGATTCCAACCCGGGGCTTTGTTAAATTTGGTCAAATTCAGGTGCAAACCAACGGGGAGTTAGCCCGCGCCAAGATGGGAATTGTCACCCAGGAAGACAATCTTGATCCAGATTTTTCGGTGATTGAGAACCTGATTCACTTTGCCCATCACTACCGGATCGTGGGAAAAGCTGCCCGTCTGCGAGCCGGAGAACTGCTGGCTCAGGTGGATTTACAAGACCACGCTCAAAAAAACATCGACGAACTTTCGGGCGGCATGAAACGCCGCTTGGTGTTGGCACGTTCCTTGATCAATCATCCTGATATTATTTTTCTTGACGAACCCACCACCGGACTCGACCCCGATGCGCGTCAAGAATTTTGGAAACTCGTCACTGATTTGAAACAGCAAGGCTGCGGAGTCCTGCTCACCACCCATTACATGGATGAAGCCCAGCGTCTGTGTGATCGGCTGATGCTGCTGCAATCGGGGCAGGTTATCGACCAAGGCTCTCCGGCAGAACTGATTGAACGAGCGGTCGGCAATGAAGTGGTTGAAATTGAAGGCATTGCTGAGGAAACAGTGCGATCTTTGGCAGATCAAGCCAATACCTGGTATCGTCCGTTTGGTAACAGCTACCTGATTGCGCTGCCGATTCAGCCTGATTTTCTGGCCGAATCCTTGTGGCAGCAGTTGAGCGATCTTCAGCCTCAACGTCTGACGCGCCGCCAAGCAAACTTAGAAGATGTTTTTCTGCATTTAACGGGAGGCAGATTACAGTGAAATTTCGCTCCTCCGTGTCCTTTTGGGGCATTTATTCAGTCTGGCATCGCCATGCCAAAGTCTATCAACGCACTTGGCTCGTCAACTGTTTGCCGCCTCTCTCGGAACCCATTATCTACCTAGTCGCGTTCGGCTATGGTTTAACACCGCTAGTCGGAGATGTGATTTACGCCGGACAGCCTGTGCCATACCTGAATTTTATTGCGCCTGCCATGATGGGAGTCGGCGTGTTGTTTCAGTCTTTTTTTGAAGGAGCCTACGCCAGCTTCATTCGGCTCAACTATCAGCGCACTTGGCAAGCCCTGCTCACGGCTCCGCTCAGCTTCACGGAAGTGTTTTTGGGCGACTGGCTCTGGGCAACCACCAAAGGCATGATTGCCGGCAGCTTGACGGGTGTAATTGCGGTGCTGTGGGGGCTATATTCCGGCTGGAATCTGCTGGTGGCGCTGCCGATTATGCTGTTAGGCAGCTTGCTGTTTGGCGCAATGGGGCTTTTCACCGCTGGCTGCGTTCGCCAAATTGACCAGATCAACATCCCGATTTTCATCCTGATTGTGCCGATGTTTACGCTTTGCGGCACTTACTTTCCCCGCGAAACGTTGCCGCCTTTCTTAGAAGGAATTGCCACTCTGTTGCCGCTGGCTTCCCTCACCGATCTGCTGCGCTGGAATCTCGGACTTTCTAGCTTTTGGTGGCTGCAACTGGCGTGGTTGGCTGGGTTGATGGTTCTGTTTGCCATTCTTGCCGCTCGTGCCATCTATCCTCAGTTGATCAAGTGATGACTCAGAGTTCGTCCGTTTGTAAATAGATTGTTAGCTTGCCGCGATAGAGACGCAGCACTCTCTTCAAAGGAACAATTGATACCAAATCTTGGCTTCTATAGCCATACTGGAATAGTGTTTAGTTTTGAAACAAATTGATGAGTCGGCTCCAAAAATACTTCAACCTAATTGCAGACAAAATTGCTGTGGATGCTCAACTCGCTAGCACCAGTTATCACAGACCAGACATTGGCTTCAATAGGGAAAAGTTTTTGGAATTATTTCTACACAAGCATTTGCCTAAGAGGCTCTCTGCATACTTGGGAGGGCAAATTATTGGGCTTGGAGATATAGAGTCAGGGCAAATTGATATTATTGTGGCAAATGATATATCAATAAGGTTTGAGGAAAATGCGCGAAACTTTATTACAGCGGAGAGTGTTGCAGCAGCAATCACAGTGAAAAGCTTTCTTGATAAAGCAGGTATTGTAGATTGTCTCAGCAACCTTGCTAGTATTCCACAGTTTTCTCCTCAAGTATTGACCTTTAAGGCACTAAGATCCAATGCCTTCGACACATTTATATCTAAACATCCATCATTATTTATCTTCGCGTACGATGGTGTGCAATACGAAACCTGCTTAGACCATATTGCTGACTTCTATAACAGTAATCCGAATATTCCACTCAACCGCTATCCGCTAAATATAATTGTCAACAAGAAGTATATGATTAAATTCGTGCGGCAACCAGGTAAGACTATCGATGGAGACAATGTTCCGGGTTCATCATTCTATCCTTCTATTCTTCAAGCCAGTACAGTAGGATGGCCATTTATTCACATGATTGACGACATAACATCTTATGTAAGCTGGTTGCCCTACATGGATACAGAAATGCATCACTACTTCAATTTAAGTTACCTTGCAAGAAACGAGGCTATCTGTGAGGTAAGACAAGCTAACAATTCTGGGGCAGCGGAGTGACTAAAGCGGCTCGTGGTGTTGTAAAGGTATTGGCAACCGCTGACCAGAACCGTTCTATAGCTTCAGTTACAGGTTGTGAAAGCATCTTGAAATTATGGGTGAGCGATCGAGATGACGTTATCTCGATCGTTTTCCAACTTACACCTTGCTGGACTGGGAAGCAATTTAACGGTTCGCTTGAGTATCTCATCCATTAGCCCTGCCGACGCTTCAGTCTGCGATTCCGACGCTGCCAGTGATAAGCAGTTAACCAAATTACTCCTGCAATCATCGCTGTCAGCAGAACCATACCGGGAATTGCATCAGAATGTTGTTCGACTAAGGGATACCGTTCGCCCAAGAAATAGCCTAACGCGGTGATGGTAGTCAGCCAAACCGTTGCACCAAGGGTCGTAGAGAGCAGGAAAGTCGAAATTGGAATACCGCTCAGCCCTGCTGGAAGCATGATCAAATTCCGCGTTCCAGGAATAAGTAAACAAACTAAAACTGCCTTAACGCCGTGGCGCTTGAACCAGCGTTTTCCCTTCTCAATGTCTTGCGTTGGCAAGGTGAGCCAGCGGCTATGGCGTTGAACCAGTTTCGTGAGGCGCTTTTCCCCCAGTAGTTTTCCAGCGAAATACCACGGTAAACAGCTCATCAGAAAACCGAGTAATCCTATTCCGACGACGCCCACAAAGCTCAGTTGTCCTTGTGCGACCATAAAGCCTGCCAGCGGCATAAATAGTTCTGGGGGAATGGGGGAGAACACCATTAACGAAATGATTCCAATATAGCCAAGTTGCATGAAGAAACCGTTACCAAGTCAAGTTATTCAACCTATTGTGACCACAGAAAGGCAATATGGTCTTTCGGAGTGGGCAGTTTCTCTTTTGACCTAGGTAAAAAAATGGGCGAGGTCATTACCCCACCCATTTCTTGTTTTATTCAAGATGATATTGATTTAGGCTTAAGCTTTGAGTTCCAGCAGAATATCATCAGCGTGCGTTGCAGATTGAACCGAAGTGTAAACCTTACTGATGATGCCTGCTCCATCAATGATGTAGGTAACGCGCTTGGCATAGCCACCACCATCAACGTCATAAGCTTTTGTAATTGCCCCATCCACATCAGCCAGGAGTGGAAAAGGTAGATTAAATTTCTCAGTGAACTGCTGATGAGAGGCTTCATCATCCATACTCACCCCTAACACCACCAGATCTTTCCCTTGATATGCTGCATAGGAGTCGCGGAAACCGCAGGCTTCCTTCGTGCAACCCGACGTATCATCTTTGGGGTAAAAGTATAAAACGACCGTCTTGCCAGCAAAATCATATAGAGAAACTGTGTTGCCATAGGTGTCTTTGGCAGTGAAGGCGGGGGCAATGTCGCCAGCTTCTAAGGGCATAGATCCTCCTTGAGCGCATACAGGGTTTGGCTCAGATTGTAGCGTCATTACGCTTCGGCAAGTTCACTCTTCTGTCTGTTGCCGAATCCAGTTTGCAAAATCGGGTTAACTTGGTCGGGCGCTTCATCCTGTGGGCAGTGCCCCACTCCCGGTAGCTCGATCAATTGCTGAACGGCAGAAAACTGGGCAAATTCTCGCCCTAGTGCTACTGGCTCCCACGGATCGGCAGCGCCCCAGATGATCAGGGCTGGACAAGGCAAAACAGCCAGTAAATCTTCAGGGAGCGGCCCTTGCGAGTAGCGCGTAAACGCTAGAAAAACATCAGCCGCGCCCGGCTCAGCAGCAGGAGCCATGAGTAAATCAATCAACTCATCGCTGACGGCAGTTGGATCAGCGTAGGCTTTTAGCAGAATCTTACGCACCGTTTTCGGTTTAGCCAGCAGATTAAAAAAGCCATGCCCAATCGGACGAATCGACAATACCTGCTGCAAAATCGGCGTTCCCAGATTCCGATACCAGGGCTGTTGGCTGCGTCGCCGATCGTGCAGAAGCCTGAGCGAACAATTGAGCAGCACCACTGACTGCACCAGTTCGGGAGCCAATACCGCTGCTTGCATTGCCGCAATGCAGCCCACCGAATTGCCGATCACAATCGCCGGAGCACCCACTACCTCACGACAAAAATCGACAATTTGCTGCCCCCATGTCTCAAACGTGTAATCGATTGGGTTGCCAGGAGTCGGTTTAGCAGAAGCACCGAAGCCAACCAAATCGATGGCATAGACCCGATTCGTTTGCGCCAGCACGGGAATATTTTTGCGCCAGTGCCCCCAAGAAGCGCCAAAGCCATGCACCAAAACTACCGCAGCACCAGTTTGCCCCTGGGCCTGATAGCAGATGGGTAAGCCGCGCCATGTCCAGGTTTGAGGGGCATCCAGGGTTGTCGCAGTCGATGAAGAAGCGCCAGTCGGTAAAGAAGCAGCCATAGTCCTTACAAATCTTTACCTTCATTTTGACATGAATCAGCAGACAACAATCAGCAGACAACCGAGCGGCAGGCAATAGGGAGCCAAACCGTAGATTTATGCTTTACGCCGCTGGACGCTTTTGCACATCTTGCCGAATAGTCAGTAGGTCGGTGTAGTAATCGGCGACATTAATCAGATGTTCGCTAATCATTGAACGCAGCCCCACCACTTCAGTTTGCACGCCTTGGTAGGTGACAAAATCTAGCGCACAGGTCAAATCGCCATCGCCGCTAACCAAAATCATCGTGTCGCAGTAAGGCGCTAACCTGACCATATCGACCGCAATTTCGACGTTGAGATTGGCTTTTTTAGAAGACCCCGTGGTGGAGTGAACCAAGTCTTTAGCAACCACACGATACCCGTTACACTGCATCCAATACAAAAAGCCTTTCTGCTTCTCGTTGTTTGGATCAACGCCTGTATAGAAATGAGCATGAATCAACCGCCCACCCTGAATCAGCCGACTCAACAGACGGGTATAGTCTACTTCAATCTCCATTTGCATCGCGGCATAAAATAGGCTGGCTCCATCAATGAAAACCACAACCCGACCGCGATCATGTCGTTCAATGCCTTGATATTCGTTGGCAGCAGCGAGCGGAGGGGAGGAAGCACGTCCGTTTTCGTTGGATCGAAAGGGCCTAGGTGGAATCAGTTGAATCATAAAATCTTCTCACTTGATGAGGATGAGGGTTCAAGCAGCGCGGGAGTCGGCGATGTCCCGAATGAGCTTTGTCCGGGAGCTAATGTACTCGTATAAGGTGCAGACTTCCTCACCGCTCAGCAGCACTTTGCGAGAAATTCGTTGAAGCAACAGCTTAACTAGCGCCGTATCTGGAAGAGTTAACAAGTCAGTTAGTTGAGTCTCTTCGATCACATCCCAGACTAGTCGTAGCGTGGAGGAGTCCATGAGAATTACTCCATAGATTATTTGGGGTAAAAAAAATTTAACATTTTCTTTATAATCTAGGAAGACGGTTCTGAGGAAACTCTACCAGTCTTAACAAAACAAAATCTTTGCTCAATTAAAAGTTACTTTGAAAATTCCTCAATGATTTGAAAGTCTTTATCCTAATCCTTACCACAATGTTCGCATTGATTCTATGTTATGAGCGGATTTGAGGCTGCCTATCCAAAGTCTGAACCCTTTTCTTCCTCGGTCTATACGCCAGTAGGTTGCAGTTCAGTTCAGCCTTACGGGATGCTATTGATTCTAAACGTCTCAGATTTAACTGTTCTACAGGTTAGTACAAATACAACTGATTCTTTTAAGATTCTGTCTCCAGGGTTACAGGTGTCTCTACACCAATTGTTTGATCAAGATTCAGTGGAGCAGATTCAGCAGTTGCTTCAGCTCGAACCGATGCTAGCAGCACGACCCACCTTGCTGCGGCTATCCCGTTCCCCAAAGCAAGGGCAACAGGAGCAGGGGCAACAGGAGCAAGGGCAAGCATGGTTTGAGGGCATTCTGCACTGGCAGGGAGACACGCTGTTACTCGAACTCGAACCCGTTGAACCAGAAAGCGAACCCCACTGGGTTAGCCTGCATTTCAGTTGCGCAGCGCCATTGCCCGGATTCAAAAAGTGGTTGAGCTGAGAGATTTTTTGCAGCTTGCTGCCACTGAAATCCGTGCCATTAGCGGCTTCGATCGGGTGATGATCTACCAGTTTGATGCTCAAAACGCAGGCGATGTGGTGGCAGAAGCAAAACGGCAGGATTTATTTTCCTATCTGGGGCTGCACTATCCGGCAAGCGATATTCCCGCACAGCCTCGCCAACTGTATGCCCAAGGCTTACTGCGCTATATTCCCGACCTAACTGCGCCTAACGTTGAACTGCTATCCATGCAGCATTCACCCCTGCCCTCTCCGCTTGATCTCAGTTTTGTCAGCCTACGCGGAACTGATCCTTGCTGCGTAGAGTATCACCGCAATATGGGGGTTGCTGCCCTGATGGTGATCGCCCTCGTCAAAGATCAGCGGCTTTGGGGGTTAATTTCTTGTCATCACCAAACACCCAAACGAGTTCCTGCTGCCATTCGCAGCATTTGTGAACTGATGGGCCAATTTATTGCCTCCGAGCTTGCTAACAAAGTCAACAGCGAAGAACTAGAAGACCTGATGCGGCTGAAGCTGTTGCAATCTGAGTTTGTCGCGTCGATCGCCCAAGCTGAAGATTTGAAAGCCGCGCTGACCCATCCGGCTCCCCGACTGCTAGATCTGGTGAGGGCCCAAGGGGTGGCTGTTTGTTTAGAGGATGAAATTACGCTGATTGGCGCAACTCCCACCATCGAACAAATTGAGGCTCTGATTCAGTGGGTCAGCGAGCAGATGGAGGACTCCCTCTTTCACACCGACTCTTTGCCTAAATGCTATCCGCCTGCTTTGGAGTATCAAGCAACGGCGAGCGGGCTGCTGCTGCTGCGAATTTCGCAAATCCGTCGCTATTACATTCTCTGGTTTCGCCCGGAGGTGTTGCAAACTATCAACTGGGCAGGTGATCCGCAGGCTGTAGAGCAAGGAGTATCTCAGCCGGGAACACCTACTGGAACCGGGCTTTCGCCGCGTCGATCGTTTGAGCAATGGCAGGAAACAGTGCGGTTGACCTCCCTACCCTGGAAAGCCAGCGAACTCGAAAACGCCAAGGATCTGCGCAATGCAATTGTGGGAATTGTTCTGACCAGAGCCGATGAGCTTGCCCACATGAACCGCGAGTTAGAGCGCAGCAATCGAGAACTAGAATCGTTTGCCTATGCAGCTTCTCACGATTTGAAAGAACCTCTGCGCGGCATCCACAATTACGCCACATTTTTGATGGAAGACTACGCCGAACTGTTGGACGAGGCAGGCATTGATCGGCTGCAAACGCTGGTGAAACTGACTCAACGGATGGAATCCCTGATTGATGTGCTGCTGAAGTTCTCCCAGCTAGGGCAGACAGAATTGCAGCGTCAGCCCACCGACCTGAACGAACTGCTGCAACAGGTGATCAATGTTTTTCGGATTGGACATCCCCAATCCGCGATCGAAATCCGCATTCCTCGCCCGCTGCCAACAGTGAACAGCGATCCGGTGTTAGTCAGCGAGGTATTCAGCAATCTGCTCAACAATGCTTATAAATACAATGACAAAGCTAATCCTTGGGTAGAAGTGGGCTATTTCCAGGCTGACGAACTGCCTGCCGCCCAGCCTAACCTCACTGGAGGAAGACCTCCCGATCGCTTCGTGTTTTATGTCCGCGATAATGGCATTGGCATTCGGGAACGCCACTTGGGAACCATTTTTCGGCTATTTAAGCGCCTGCATCCCCAAACCATGTACGGTGGCGGCACAGGAGCCGGCCTCACGATTGCCAAAAAATTGTTGAACGGCACGGCGGGCAGATTTGGGTCGAGTCGATCCCGGCTGAAGGATCAACTTTTTACTTGACCCTAGAATGAGTTAAACTCTTTAATAAATTTTTTACTTTTAACAAATGACAATAAAACTTTACGAACCTTTACTTGTTGCTGAAGACAGTGACGAGGATTTTGTGGCTTTGCAGCGCCTTATGCAGCGAATGCAGGTGCAAAATCCGATTTATCGCTGCCCAGATGGGGATTCTGTCTTAGATTTCCTTTACAATGAAGCGAACTCCTCTGATCGAGAAGTGATGTCGCGTCCATCGGTGATCTTGCTCGATCTCAACTTGCCTGGAATGGATGGGCGAGACGTTTTAGAGCATCTCAAGCAAGACCAAAGTCTCAAGGAAATTCCGATTGTGGTTTCACCACCTCCGCGAATCCCAAAGATATCGAATTTTGCTATGGGAAGGGAGCAAACGGTTATCTCATCAAACCGATGGATTCCCGCCAACTGCAAAAAACCATCCAAGCCTTCGTAGACTACTGGTTAGAAGCAAATATACCGCCCACTGAGAAACTCGAATAAAAACTGAAATAAAAGCTGGAATAAGAGGTAACTAGCACTCAAGCGTTGTGACATCCTTTAACAGAGGAGACTCTTCTCACGATTATGGTAAGAACCTGCACGCTGCTCATTGTGGATGATTGTGCAGAAGATCGAGAAGTCTGCCGTCGCTACCTCCAAAAAGATCCGCACCAGTCCTATCGCATCCTGGAAGCGGATTCTGCTGAGGGTGGGTTAACGCTTTTTCAGGAGAAGAAGTGTGACGCCATCCTGCTGGATTTCTGTCTGCCCACGATGAACGGGCTAGAGTTTCTGAATGAACTGAAGCAGCAGCAGCTTAAAATAGCCGTTCCGGTGATTCTATTAACTGGGCACGGAGCCGCCGATGTGGCTGTGCAAGCCATGAAAATGGGCGTGCAAGACTATTTGAGCAAACAGCAGCTTAATCCCGATGTGCTGCAAGTAACGGTGCGGAATGTGATCCAACATTGGCGATCTCAGCTTCGCCTCCACCAAGCCGAACAGCGCCAGCACCTCATCCACACGATTGCGCTGCACATGCGGCAGTCGTTTAACTGTGACCAAATCTTGCATCGAGCCGCCACAGAAATTCGGCAGCTTTTGAACTGCGATCGAGTGGTGATCTATCAGGCGAACTTTAAGTCTGAAAATGGCGCGGTTTTGTCAGGCTGGTTGAAGCGAACTGAAGTTGGATTGCGGTCAGAGCGTGATCCTCTTGATCAATGGTTTGATCAGTTGGTTGATCAGCCATTCTCTCACTTGATCGATCAGCAGCAATTACCGCGACTCGGCAGCAATCACTCAACGAGTCGTTTAGCAGATTCACATCCTAGTCGCGGCGCATGGCATGGAACCATTACCCCCACTAAACTGCTATTGCCTATTCTCTGCGCTTCAGAAGAACAAACTGCAACGGGGCTATGGGGCGTTTTGGTGGCAGAGCATCAGACGACGGTGCAGGCGTGGCAGAGCGAAGATGTGGGGCTGTTGAAGGAAATTGTCAGTCAATTGGCGCTGGCCCTGCATCAGGCGGAGCAGTTTAATCAGATGCAAGTGGCTTTAGAGCAGGTGAAACAAAACCATGCTTTTAAGTCGCAAATGGTGGCGATGGTTTCTCATGAATATCGCAACCCGCTGGCAGCAATTTTGGCGGCCGCTTCGACGCTGAAGCTCAAAAGTTGTCAGCTTGATCGCCATCAACAGCAGCATTTCTTAGCCACAATTGAAGATAAAGCAAGGTTTATGGCGCGATTGGTGGAAGATTTGCTGGTGCTGGAAAAATTAGATCTGGGTCAAGTGCAATTCAACCCCCTGCCGTTTAACCTGCTGGAGTTTGTCGCAGACATTGTGGAAGAGCAGCGATTGCTGGCAGGCGACCCTTATGAGATTCTGTTTCAAATTAGCGGCAGCACCAAGGGGTTTTGGGGCGATCGGGATTTGCTCCGACAAGTTTTAGTCAATCTGCTCACGAATGCCATCAAATATTCTCCTGATGGCGGCAAAATTATGCTGCACCTGAGCGGCGAAAGTTCACAGGTGATTGTTTCAGTTCAGGATCAGGGCATCGGCATCCCCTTAGTTGATCAGGAACGTTTGTTTCAGTCTTTCAAGCGGGGCAGCAACGTGGAAAAGATTCCGGGTACAGGTTTAGGCTTGACGATTACCAAAGCTTGTGTCGAGATCCATGGTGGAAACATCGCCGTAGAAAG
>JAAUQT010000173.1 GCA_012033495.1 Cyanobacteria bacterium RM1_2_2
GCGTTGGAGTTCGCCACGTTTCTTCTGGAACAGTCTGGAGCAACGGTTACAGCAACCAGTTCAGCCCAAGCAGCTTTAGAAATTCTGTCCCATACCAAACTAGACATTTTAATCAGCGATATTGCGATGCCCCACCAGGATGGCTACATGCTGCTGCGGCAGGTGCGACAACTGGCTGCCCCTCACAATCAGATTCCTGCCATTGCTCTAACTGCCTATGCGAGAGAGGAAGATAGCCGCCACGCCTATGACGTTGGGTTTCAAAAGCACCTTGCAAAACCGATTGAACCAACGGTTCTGATTGCAGCCGTTGCCGAGCTGATGACTCTCCCAACCCACTGAATGTTTGCAAACCGATACCTGTAGCGGCAGGTTTTGGAGATTAGCATAGCAGTGCTGCCATACCAATCAGATCAAAGAACAGCAACCCTGAACAAAATTGCAGCCCCATTCTCTAGAAAAGCCCCGCGAGGAAAGTCAAACTTATGCCGGGAAAAGCGCGGTAAACTCCGTATACTCATTAATTTCAGACCGCACTGTTAGAGTTCCTTGATGCTGTGCCACAATCACGTCATGGGCAATAAATAGCCCCAGCCCCGTACCTTCATTGGCTTTAGTAGTGAAAAAAGGATCAAAGATTTGCTGTTGAGTATCTGGTGCAATCCCCACGCCGTTATCTTGAATTTGCACTTTGATTTGGTGATCGCGTTGATGAGTTCTGATCCAAATGGTTGGCTCAAACGTAGCGTTTGCTTGTCGTTGCTTGTAATATACGGCATAGCAAGCATTATCAATTAGGTTAATAAAAGCGCGGCTCAAATCGCTCAATGATGCTTCTATTGAAACAAGTGCCGGATCGTATTCAGTATGAATTGTGATATTGAATTCCGGGAGTTTCACCCGCCAACGCTGAGACACCACATCGGTTGCTTCTGCTAGTAAAGTGTTGAGATTTACCCACTGTCGATTGCTCAATTTCTGAGTCGGCTGCATCATGTTGTGGATAATCTGCTCTGCTCGCTGTCCGTGCTGGTGAATCGCTCTAGCATTCTCCTGAATGTCAGCCAACCGTTCACGCAACAATTCCAGCAGTTCTGGAGCGAGTTGGGCAGCTTGCGTTTCAATCACAGTGCGGGTATCTGCAACAAGCTCGATCGAACTTTCAGCAGAGTGATTAACAAAATTGAGCGGATTCTGCAATTCATGAGCAATCCCTGCCGTTAAAGTCCCCAATGAGGCTACTTTCTCTTGAATCAAGATTTGAGCTTGGGCTGCCTGCAATTCCTGCAACGTTGTCTTTAACTCCGCTGCAATTTTCTTCCGTCGTTTAACTTCTTGCTTGAGGAGGGTATTGCGCTGCTGCAACGATCGATTAAGTTGACGTAACTGTAAATGAGTTTTCACTCGCGCCAAAACTTCTTCTTGTTGAAAAGGCTTTGTGATGTAGTCTACGCCGCCCATCGTAAAGGCCTTGACCTTGTTGGCAACCGTGTCTAGGGCGCTCAGAAAAATGATCGGAATGTCTTCAGTCTGCCGGCTCTGCTTCAAACTTTGGCAAACCTGATATCCATCCGTTTCAGGCATCATAATATCCAACAAAATCAGATCAGGCGGATCGAGTTGAGCCGCATCAATCGCCAGTCGCCCATTCAAAACCTTACGGACTTTATAGCCAGCCTCCGTCAAAATATTGGACAGCAAACGCAAGTTATCCGGTTTATCGTCAATCACTAAAATGTTTTCTTTTTTTATCATAGAAAAGTTGTAAAAATAGAATTACGGGTGAATCTATAGCTTGCAGTCCATAACTTAGAAGGACGTAGGCAGCCTCTCCAATTCTTCAAAATGAATCAGCAATAACACAGTCAAGGATAAGGTAAGGATAAGGATTGACCTGACCAACACTTGACTATACTGCATCTGTTTGTCCTATCTCTGCTTATCCTGTTATATTGCACCCAGTTAGATTGCACCCAATGGTTTAACAGTCTTGCACCTGTTTGTCCTGCATCCGTTTGCCATGCGTCCTGCATTTGGCTTTACGGAAACTTGATCCTCATCCATCTTCATTCATCCTAGATCGGGAAACTTATAATGAAGCCGTAGACAGCGGTTTTGCCTCCGGCAATTTCAAGCAGGATGAAGTGAAACTCCCTCCCAAACGGGCGCTGTTGCCTTGACCACCTGACAACTGGGATTACAAGGATACAAGCCAAGCTATGTTAACGATTGCCACACTCACTGAAGCGACACAAGCAATAGTCAACGCATCTGATCGGGAGGCAGTGCTTCATTGCTTGATTCACCTGATCCTAGCCCATACTCTAACCCAGCGGGCAGTTTTCTTAGAAACAACCCCAGAGCACTGGGCAATCGTTGCGGCTGGGCAGAAGTCTGGCGAAAACCCGGATGGTAGTGTTGCCAGTATTACAACTCATCTCGAACCTGCCACTGCTGACGCGATACCATTTTCTGTCATTCAACAAGTCATTGAAACTCAAACTTCTCTCACTCAACTTATCACTGAAAAGAGCCAATTTGCCTCTGATTCCTACTGGCAGCAGCAGCCTCAACTAGCGATCTTTTGCACCCCGTTGCAATGGCAGAACCAGCAGGGCGTCTTGTATTTAGAGGCGGCTAATTTAGAATCTGCTAACCCGCTGAGAACTGAAGCGATCGAATTCATTCAGTTTCTCTGTACTCAGGTCAGTGTGGCTCTGGCGCGGTTGGAACAGCAAGCAGAAATGATCGCCCTGCGGCAGACGATTCAATTTTGGGAAAAGGGGATTGCGGCGAGTAATGGCTCGTTTTGGGAATGGAATATTCGCACGAATGCCTCTCGCCGATCTTGGCATTGGTATCAGTTGTTGGGATATGAGCCAGAAGAATTGCCTGATGTTCACGATGTTTGGATCAATTTGCTGCATCCTGAAGATCGAGAGCCGATTTTAGAAGTTAACCAAGCTTATTTAGCAGGCAACATTCCCCGCTATGTGGCAGACTATCGCTTGCGCTGTAAGGACGGCAGCTATAAGTGGTTTCGCTCGCATGGCATTGTAGAACGAGATGAGGCAGGCAACCCGATTTATATGATCGGCTATGGCACTGATCTCACTTCCCTGAAGGCAGCAGAAGTGGCACTGCAAGAAAGTGAAGCCCGCTTTCGAGGAATTTTTGACTCTACTGTGCAGCTTGTAGGGCTGTTCACCCTCGAAGGACGAGTAATCAACATTAACCGTACTGCGCTAGAGTTTGTAGGCTTGCAGCCCGAAGATGTTGTTGATCGCCTGCTCTGGGAAACGCCTTGGTTTGCGAATCTGCCCCACACTCACGCTCAGTTACAGGCAGCCCTAGAAGCCGCTGCTAGGGGAGAAATGAGCCGATTTGAGCTTGAAATTCAAAGCAACACAGGCGAAATTTTGATCACCGACGCTTCCTGTAAGCCGCTGTTTGATGAGACAGGACAGGTGACTCAAATTCTGGGAGAAGCACACGACATCACTGCGCTCAAACAAGCCGAAGCTGCCCTCCGCCACAGTGAAGCCAATTTGGCCGCGGCTCAACGGCTGGCCCAAATGGGCAGTTGGGAATATGATCTGGTGAATCAAACGATTCATTGGTCACAGGAAATGTTTCACATGACTGGATTTGATCCCAGTCAACCCGAACCCAGCATTCAGGAATGGGAGCAGGTAATCCATCCTGAAGATGTGGCTAAATTGATGACTGTGGTTGCACAAAGCCACAAAACCAGCTTGCCCTATGAAGTCGAGTATCGGCTGATTCGCCGCAACGATGGCAAAGTCCGCTATGTGATTAGCCGAGGGGAGGTGATGCGCAATGAGGCTGGGCAGATCGTCAAACGCTTTGGCACAACTCAAGATATTACTGAACGCAAGCACATTGAACTCGCTTTACAAACTAGCGAGGAGAACTTTAGACAAATTGCTGAACATATTCAAGATGTGTTTTGGATTTATGACCCCAAAAGCCATCAAAATCTTTATATTAGTCCTGCCTATGAGCAGATCTGGGGTCGTAGCCGCGATATTGCCTATCTCAATCCTGAGTCTGTCCTAGAAGCTGTACATCCAGAAGATTATGAGCGCGTCTACGCTGCCTTCTACTTAGAAGATAAAAAACATCCCTATGACATTCAATATCGCATCATTAAGCCCGATGGCAAAGTGCGCTGGATCAGAGATCGAGCTTTTCCGGTGTTTAATCCTGACCAGCAGCTTGATCGAATTATTGGCATTGCCGAAGACATTACCGAGCGCAAGCAGACAGAACTGCTAGTACAAGAAAGTGAGGCACGCTTCCGCACAATGGCAGACCATGCGCCTGTTCCGATCTGGATGTCTGATCGGGAAGCGGCTTGCAATTACTTTAATCAAACTTGGCTGAATTTTACCGGGCGGAACCTCGAACAAGAGCAAGGTTCTGGTTGGATAGAGTCGCTGCATCCTGATGATCTCGATCATTGTGTGAGTAGTTACCTCAACGCCTTTCAAGCTCAGCAACGATTTGAAATAGAATATCGGCTGCGACGCGCTGATGGAGACTATCGCTGGGTTTTAGATGTCGGGTCGCCTCGCTACACGCCTGAAGGCGAATTTGTCGGATATATTGGCATCTGCATCGACATGACCGAACGCAAACAAACTGAAGCGGCGCTGCGGGCCAGCGAAATGCGTTACTGGGAAATTGTCGAAAACCAGACGGATTTGATCTGCCGCTCTTTGCCCGACGGCACACTCACTTTTGTGAACGATGCCTACTGCCGCTACTTCAATAAACAACGGCAAGATTTGATCGGCAAAACCTTTCTGCCGCTAATTCCAGAAGAGGACTGGCATATTGTTGAAGCTGAGATCTCCAAGCTTAGCCCCAGCAATCGGGTGATTATGACCAAGCATCGCGTGATGATGCCAGACGGGCAAATTCGCTGGCAGCAATGGACAGCCCAAGGAATTTACGATGCTGACAACAACCTGCTGGAATTGCAAGCCGTGGGCTGTGACTTCACCGAACGCAAGCTGGCTGAAGAAGAGTTGCGCCGCAGCGAAGCCCGCAATCGCGCCATTATTGAGGCTATGCCCGATTTAATGCTGCGGGTGAACCGAAACGGCGACTGTGCCGAGTCAATTCATCCTCGTAAACAGGCGACAAACTTGTATGTGCGGGTTGAGCATCACCTTTCTGAGATCCTGTCGCCCGATCTCCTAGCACAGCAGTTACATTACATCGAACAAGCGCTCGATACAGGTGAACTGCAAGCCTACGAACATGAGCTAGAAAAGTTTGGCAAATTAGCTCACGAGGAAGTCCGAATTAGCCGCCTGTCTGCGGATGAGGTGCTGATTTTAGTGCGCGATGTCAGCAGTCGCAAACAAGCCGAACTTGCCCTACGCCAAAGTGAGGAACGATTCCGAAATTTGATTGAAACCTCAAACGATTGGGTTTGGGAGGTAGATCAGCAGTTGACCTACACCTACTCTAGTCCGCGCTGTTTCGATATTTTGGGCTACACGCCGGAAGAACTTTTGGGCAAAACTTTGTTTGATTGGATGCCGCCCGAAGAAGCGAAACGAGTCGGCGAAATTTTTGCAGTGATTACCGCCCAACAGCAGCCTTTCCAGTGTTTGGAGAACACTAACCGCCACAAAAACGGGCGCTTGGTCGTGTTAGAAAGCAACGGGGTACCAATTTTTGATGCAGACGGAGACTGTTGCGGCTATCGCGGCATGGATCGAGATATCACCGATCGCAAACAGACGGAAGCGTCGCTGCAAAGCTTGGTCGCTGGCACGGCAAGCGTAACCGGAGAAGAATTTTTTCCGGTGCTGGTCAGCCATTTGGTGTCGGCATTGAACGTGGAACATGCGGTTGTTACGAAGTTTGAGAATGGGCAGTTTCAGACGCTCGCTGTGTGGTCGCAGGGTTGCCTCCAGCCCAACGTTACCTGTTTCGCGGCTGAGATTCCCTGTCGGATGGTGATCGAGCAAGGACAATATTGCTGTGAGTCGAATGTTCAAGCGCTGTTTCCAACCGCAGAAATGCTGCACCAACTGAAGGCAGAAAGCTATTTGGGTGTAGCCTTAACCAACAGTCAGGGAGAAGCAATCGGCAATATCTGCATTCTAGACAGTAAACCGCTTGTCAATGCGGCTCGTTATCTCACCATTCTCAAAATTTTTGCGGCGCGGGCTGCTGCTGAACTAGAGCGCCAACAGGCGATGGAAGCCCTGCAAGCCAGCGAAACTAAATTACGCAGCATTACCAATACCGTTCCCGGAGCCGTCTACCAATTCTATCTCGATCCTGAAGGACAGCAGGGATTTAGTTTCATCAGCGAAGGAGCGCTAGACATCTACGAAGTGTCACCTGAGCAGATTACGAATGATATGCAATTGATTTGGGATATGATTATCCCAGAACATACCAATTATGTTACCCATACAATTCAAGCATCTGCCAAAACTCTGAATCGTTGGGCAGCCGAATTTCAGATTGTTACACCCAGCGGGCAAACAAAATGGCTCTCCGGTCAATCACTGCCAACGCAACAAGAGGATGGCAGCATTCTCTGGAGTGGCTTCTTGATGGATATTACCGACCGTAGGCGCATGGAACATGCTTTGCGCGACAGCGAACTGCGGCTTCGGCAAATCACCGATGCGATTCCGGGCGTCGTCTATCAATATCAGATTTCTGGACAACAGGAAGAAAGTTTTCCGTTCATTAGCCAGGGCATTGTTCATCTGTATGGGTTAACTCCAGAAGAGGGGCAGCGCAATCCGATGGCGATGTGGGAGCGGGTTTTCCCGGAAGATCTGCCGATTGCCCGTCAGTCGATTCAGCAAGTGAGGGCAACCCTCGATCCTTGGCAGGCAGAATACCGCATCATGATGCCCAACGGCGACCTAAAATGGATTTCGGCAAAATCTATTCCCTCGCGGCTCCCCGATGGCGGCATTCTCTGGAACGGTGTTTTGGTCGATATTAGCAGCTTGAAACTAGCTGAAGCCGCCTTGCAGGAAAGCGAAATTCGCTACACGTTGGCAACTCGCGCCGCTAAGGTTGGCGTGTGGGATTGGAACCTGCAAACCGGAGAGTTGTATCTCGATCCCAACCTGAAAGCCATGCTGGGTTATCAAGATGCAGAAATTCCGAATGACCTCACCATTTGGGCATCCTATGTCCACCCAGACGATCGAGCGCAGGTGATGCAGCTAGCAGAAGACCATTTGAATGGGCAAACTCCTGAATACACTTGTGAACACCGAATGCTGCATCGAGATGGTTCAGTACGCTGGATCTTGGTACGCGGGAATGTTTTGAGAGACGACGAAGGAACGCCTATCCGAATGTTAGGAACAGATAGTGATATCAGCGATCGAAAACAGCTAGAAGAGGCCATTCACCGGACAAATCGGGAGATGCAGGCTATTTTTGATGCCTTCCCCGATCTATTCTTCCGGATGGATCGAGACAGCATGATTTTGGACTATAAAGCGGGCGCGGCTCAAGAACTATATGGGTTGCCAGAGGAATTTCTGGGCAAGCCAATGCAAGCCATTTTACCGCCAGAAATTGGCAATCGCATTCAGGCAGCGATTCAGCAGGCACTCAACAGCAACAGCATTGTTAGCCTAGAATACACCTTGCCGACGCGCTCAAGGCTGGAACACTATGAAGCGCGCATTACGCCAATTCAGGCAGATCAAGTAGTTGCGACCGTTCGCAATATTAACGATCTCAAGCAAGCAGAAATTGCGCTCCATCAACTCAATCAGGAATTGGAACAGCGTGTCGTTCAACGAACCAACGAACTGATGCAATTCCAAACCGCCCTGCAAGCCAGCGAGCAGTTTTTGCGCAGCATTTACGAAGGCGTACAGTACCCCATTTTTGTAATTGATGTTCTAGAAGACCGCAGTTTTCGCTTGGAGGGCTGGAATCCTGCCTGTGAGCAGTCGATTGGTCAAACGAGTGTAGCCGTGCAGGGAAAAACCCTATCGGAAATTCTCGATCCTGTTGAAGCAGAACTGCTGGAAGGATTTTTGAGGCAATGTCTGGAAACGGGAAAAATGGTGACACGAGAAGGGCATCATGAGTTGCAGGGACGCGAATCTTGGTATGTGGCAACCTTGAACCCGTTGAAGGATGCCGCAGATAGAATTTATCGAATTGTCGGAACCGCGTTTGATATTACCGCCCGCAAACAGGCAGAACTGGCGCTACAGGAAAGTCAACAATTTATTCAAAGCATTGCTGATAACACACCAAACGTTATTTATATTTTTGATGCTAACGTTGAGAAAATTATTTACTGTAATCGAGAGATCTTTGACATTCTGGGATACAGCATCGAAGTATTCCAAACCATGACAAAGCAAAGTTTACGCCAAATGATTCATCCTGATGATTTAGGAAGAATCAAGCAGCATATAAAAAAACTAATATTAGACACAGATGGGGAAGCCCACGAAATCGAATATCGTATTCGCCATATTGATCAAAGCTGGCGATGGTTCTACAGCCGTAATAGTATCTTCAAACGCGATGAATTCGGGCAAGCCACGCAGTACATTGGCGCTGCTCAAGATGTCACCGAGCGCAAACGCCTAGAGCAAGAGCAGGCTCGCCTTTTGACTATTCTGGAAGCCTCTCCCGACTATATTGGAATTGCAACCGTTGACGGGAGACCGCTCTGGCTTAATGCCCAATTTAAGCGCCTGCTAAACCTTCCCAATGAGGTTGAAACACCTCATCTGCATATTGCTGATTTTCATCCCGATTGGGCAGCTAACTTGATTCGCACCGAAGGCATTCCAACCGCAGCCCAACAAGGAAGCTGGCTAGGAGAAACCAGTTTGTATGATTTGCAGGGTAAAGAAATTCCAATGTCTCAGTTGATTTTGAGACACACCTCTACGAATGGAGAAGCCCAATACTTTTCAACCATCATGCGCGATATTAGCGATCGCAAACAAGCAGAAGCTGCAATTCGCCAAAGTGAAGAGCGTTTGCAGTTGGCGTTAGAAGGCTCAGGAGATGGGCTTTGGGATTGGAACATCCTGACAGGAGAAGCCTACCTGAGTCCGCGCTGGTATGAAATGTTAGGCTATCAAGTCAACGAGTTTCCTGGTTTAGCTCAGCATTGGGAAATGTTGCTGCATCCAGAAGATAAACTTCAGGCGTTCGCCCAACTTACAGCCCACTTAGCGGATAGCTCAATCCCCTATGCGGTTGAATTTCGGATGCACACCAAATCCGGTGAATGGAAGTGGATTGCGGCTCATGGCAAGGTGGTTGTACGCGATGCTCAAGGTCGACCCATCCGTATGTCTGGAACCCACAAAGACATCAGTGAGCGCAAACGGGCCGAAGCCGACTTGCAGCGGGCAAATGCTGAACTAGAGAGCCGTGTTGAAGCACGCACCTTTGAGTTGAGACAAGCCAAAGAAGCCGCAGAAGCCGCCAACCGCGCCAAGAGTAACTTTTTGGCAAATATGAGCCATGAATTACGCACACCACTCAATGCTATTCTCGGCTTTAGTCAGCTATTAAGTCGAGATGCATTCTTAAACCTTGAGCAGCAGCAGCAATTGAGCATCATTAACCGCAACGGTGAACATCTCCTCACGCTCATCAATGACATTCTAGAAATGTCCAAAATCGAAGCAGGGCGAACTACTCTCAATCCAAATGACTTCGATCTCTATCGCCTACTCGACAACATCATTGAAATGTTTCGCTTAAAAGCAACTTCTAAAGGACTAGATTTAAGAATTTTGCGGGCAACTGATCTCCCTCAATATATCCGCACTGATGAAAGCAAACTACGCCAAGTTCTCATCAATCTATTGAGCAACGCCATTAAATTCACTGACACCGGATATGTGCTGCTAAAAGTTCATATTGATGTTAATTTAGCTGCTCATCAAAGCATCACCCATGTCTACAACTGATTCCTCTGTTGCGCCGTCAGCCATGCTCTGGTTTGAAGTTCAAGACACCGGACTGGGCATTGATTCTGCCGAATTTGATACGCTATTTGAACCATTTGTCCAAACGGAGTCGGGGCGAAAGTCTCAAGAAGGTACAGGATTAGGGCTGCCAATTAGCCGCCAATTTGTTCAGTTGATGGGAGGAGACCTCACCCTAGAAAGTGAAGTTGACAGGGGCAGCACCTTTCGCTTCAACATTCTCATTCAACCGGTTGACTCGGTGACTTTAGGGGCAGAACAATTTAATCGACGGGTGATTGGCTTAGCACCCGGACGACCAACCCACCGAATTTTAGTTGTCGAAGACAATTGGGCGAACCGACAATTGCTGGTCGATTTACTAGAACTGGTTGGCTTTGAAGTGCAGGCAGCAGAAAATGGGCAAGCAGCCATTACCCTGTGGCGGAACTGGTCGCCTCACTTGATTTGGATGGACATCCGGATGCCGGTTATGGATGGCTACGAAGCAACGCGGCAAATTCGGGCTGAGATTGCTGCGCAGAACGTTAATCAAGCCAGCGATCACAACTCCGAGGCATCTTCTGGCTCAAAGACCGTGATCATTGCTTTGACTGCCAGCGCTTTCGAGGAAGATCGCGTCGCCATTTTGTCCGCAGGCTGTGACGATTTCGTTCGCAAACCCGTTTCCGAAAGCAGCCTGATGGAAAAAATAGCTGACTACTTGGGAGTACAGTACATCTACGAAGAGCATCCTACCCCCTACACCAGCTATCAGCAAATGCCCAAACCAAGTTGCCACGAGCGCCCAACCTTTGACAGCCTAACCGTCATGCCATCTGATTGGATTGCTCAACTACACCGAGCCGCTCAAATTGCCGACGAAGAGCTACTCTTGCAATTAATCGAGCAAATTCCACCCATTCACACTCAACTAGCCAGCATTTTGCGTAACTTAGTCCACAATTTTTGTTTAGAAGAAATCCTTGAAATGTCTCAGGATTAGGAGGGCAGGAGAGTCATTGCCGAAAATGTAGCGACAAAGCAAGGATGTTTTGCGTTCACATCACCTCTCCAAAAAAATCGTCTCTACAGAAACGCCTTATACCAAATACTTAGGAGATTTCTGGCAAACCATCTACCCCGGTACGGGCAGGTTTTGCAGATCAATCATTTGTCAATCGTAAGATTTGGGCCAAACCTGCCCCAACTTAGCAACAACTTTTTCCCCAGAAATCTCCTTACGTTAATGATACAGCCCACATTCCGCCCTTTAAGTGTCACACTCAGATATTTAGTCGTCCCTGAAAAACTGGAGTTCAAGTGTTCGCCTGAATCAGCGGAGCTGTCATAAAGAAACGGAACAGTTTCCTTAAATTGAAACCACAGCCAGCCAATAAAGCATTAATTCGGTCACCCGCCTTACCACGCAAATAA
>JAAUQT010000174.1 GCA_012033495.1 Cyanobacteria bacterium RM1_2_2
ACCCGCCCCGACCCACGATCGAACTGATTGAATTCCCATTCCCTAACAATGCATTCCACCATCGTAGACTTGCTGCGCCAGCGAGCGCATCACCAGCCTCAGCAAACTGCTTACACCTTTCTCAAAGATGGGGAAACAAAAGCGGTCAGCCTCACGTATCAAACGCTTGATCAGCAGGCTCAGATCATTGCATCTTGGCTGCAAACCCAGTACAGACAAGGCGATCGGGTGCTGTTGGTCTACCCTTACGATGCGGGATTGGAATTTATCGCGGCGTTTTTGGGCTGCCTCTATGCCGGAATCGTCGCTGTGGCTTGCCATCCGCCTCGCAACCGGGCCGGACTGATCGAACTCTATACGCGCTCCATCTCTGCCGAAGTGAGCGCCATACTCACCACCCAAACGCTGCTGCCCAAACTGAAAGCGCAGTTGGCATCTGGTCAGTTTAGCGTCAGTGCAGACTGGTGCGCGACTGATAAGCTGGTGAATTCACCCAATGCCCGATCCAACTGGCAGCCACCCGCCCTAGCAAGCGACACGCTAGCCTTTTTGCAGTATACCTCCGGCTCAACAGGCACCCCGAAAGGCGTGATGGTGACGCACGCCGCTTTGATGCACAATCAGCAGTTACTTCAGCTTGCGTTTGGGCATACAGAGCACTCGGTTGGAGTCGGTTGGCTGCCGCTGTTTCACGACATGGGGCTGATCGGGAATGTGCTGCAAGCGCTGTATTTGGGCGCATCTTGTGTGCTGATGTCGCCGATTGATTTCGTCCAAAAGCCGATGCGTTGGCTGCAAGCGATTTCTCGCTACAAAGCAACGACCAGCGGTGCGCCCAACTTTGCTTACGATCTGCTGTGCCGAAAAGTCAGCGATGATCAACTTCAGCAGTTAGATTTGAGCCGCTGGGAGGTGGCATTCACGGGCGCAGAACCAGTGCGCATCGAAACGCTGGATCGGTTTAGCCAAAAATTTGCCGTCTGCGGTTTTCGCAAAGCGGCGTTTTATCCCTGTTACGGCATGGCAGAAGCAACGTTGTTTATTAGCGGCGGACAAAAACTCACGCCTACAAAAGTGCTGCAAGTCGAAGAGATTGCCTTGGAACAAAATCGAATTACGGTCGCGCAAAATTCTGAAGCAAGCCGCTGTTTGGTAAGCTGCGGTCATGCTTGGCTCGATACGCAAATCAAAATCGTTGATCCGCAGTCGTTGCAGCCCTGTCAGCCTGATCAAATTGGTGAAATTTGGGTGTCAGGATCGGGACTGGGTACAGGCTACTGGAATCAACCAGAGCAAACTCAGCGTACTTTTTATGCTCAAATTGATAATCAAATTGATGATCAAAATAGTACATCAATAGGAACATATCTGAGAACGGGTGATTTAGGGTTTTTATATGGCAACGAGCTATTTGTCACCGGACGCTTGAATGATGTGTTGGTGTTCTGGGGATTCAACCATTATCCACAGCACATTGAACAAACGGTAGAAGCCTGTCATGCTGGATTTAAGGCAGATGGCAACGCCGCGTTTTCAGTTAAAATCAACCATGAAGAACGTCTCGTAATCGTTCAGGAAATAGAGCGCAGCTATCGAAATCAGATTGCTATCGAGGAAGTAGTCGAGTTGATTCGCTGGAATGTCTTTGAACAGCATTTCATTGATGTTTACGGCATTGTTCTGTTGAAGCCAGGGAGTTTACCCAAAACTTCTAGCGGTAAGGTACAGCGTTCTGCTTGTCGAGCGCTTTATTTGACGCAAGAATTGGATGCGATTGGACAATGGCAGTCTTCTGATCCCTACAGCGATCCAAACTCAACGATGGAACGTTACTTTAAGTTAGAAACCCATATCAAACGCTATACTCATTTAACGAAGGGAAGAATTCAGCGATGGATGGGTGCAGTTCATTCTAAAAATCTTGATTAAACTATGTCTTTATGCCTAGACAATATCGTTACTTTTGTTTGTTCTTCAGCGTTCTGATCACCCTAGTTCTGGCGGCTCCCATCCATGCAGCAGAGCGCATCTCTCTCTATTACGGCCCGCTCGGTCGCTCGTTCACCCTCACCGCTCTGGAAACCTTTGCAGAAACAGGCAAACTCGATGGGACGCTGAAATTTTTGCTCAGTCGCTTTAGCCCCGAACGCCGCTCGCAGATTCAAACCATACTCAAATCTCCGTTTCCGGTTGAAGCCAGGATGTTTGATCGATTTGCCTACACCTCGTCGGGAGAACGCCTGCTGCAAGAAGTCGGTGAAATTATCCAGTCTCCGTCGCGGCAAAATGGGATGCGCGGGGTGCGATCGGCGATGACTTTAGCGGCAGGCAGTCCGGCAGGAGTGAGCGTCCTCAGCTTTTTGCAGCAGTTCCCAACCGATATGCGGATTGATGTGCGGCGGTTGCTTGGCTTAGTGCAGCGCGTTTCTACGATCCTCACCGCCACCAAAACTGCCGTTGCTCAACTGAATCAGCAAACCCAGCAGGCAGCAGTGCCTAAAACCATCAGCAACAACGAACTGGACTTACGCAAACCTGGCAATTTCGTTTACCAAAAGCAGGTGCTCACCTTCTACGATGCCGAACGCGATCGCGCTTTTGCCGCCGATTTTTATTGGCCTGAAACCTCGTCTGAAGAGGCAACGCTGCCGGTGATTGTGATGTCAAACGGGCTCGGAGCCGGGCGCGATCGGTTTGATGAAATTGCGCCTCACTTGGCATCCTATGGATTTGCGGTCGTGGCTCCTGACCATCCGGGCAGCGATCGGCAGCGGCTACGAGAGTTTTATGGCGGCCTGCACCGCGAAAATTTTGATGCCAGCGAATATCTTGATCGCCCCAAAGACATTACATTTGTGCTGAACCAGCTAGAGCAAATCAACCAAACTGAGTTGGGTCATCGCCTCGATCTTCAGCGCGTCGGGATTTTTGGCTACTCGTTTGGCGGCAGCACAGCGCTTTCGTTAGCCGGAGCCGAAATTGATTTTGATTACCTCGAACAAGACTGCAAAACCGAAACGAGCTTGGTGAACATTTCTCTGCTCTATCAGTGTCGGGCGTTGGAGCTACCGAGAGAAACCGTATCGCTGAAGGATGAGCGAATTCAGGCGGCTTTCCTATTTGTACCGTTTGGTAAAAGCTTGTTTGGCGAACAGGGAATGGCAAAGGCGAATATCCCGATCTTTTGGGAAGTCACTGACTTGGATGTGCTGACGCCTCTCGCTGTAGAACAGCTTCCGGCTTTTGCTGCCCTCACCACGCCGGACAAATATTTGGCGATTACACAAGGTCTGCCCCATGCGCGGGTGACTTACGATGCGATCGGGCAATTGATCGGCAGCACCACACCTTGGGAAACGCTGAAGGCAATTGCTCACAACTATCAAAATGCCCTCAGCGCTGCTTTTTTCAAAACCTACGTGGCGCAGGAATCACAGTATTCTGCCTATTTACAACCTGCCTATGCAGTGGCTCTGACGCAGGAACCCTATCATCTGAGTTTGGTGCAAACGCTGAATTTACCGAATCAGTGAAACAAGGCGTTTTCACTAAAATTAACGTTTCGGTCGATACTACTTCGCATTGCTGCATCCATTGCTGCATCACAAATGGATGATGTTTCTCTGGAGGTTTCTGCTCTAATCTTTGAATGATTTGCAACACGTTTTCTTGAAACGAACTGCGAATCAACCAATCTTGCTGCAAATAATCTGGCTGAAATGCAGAGCGTTCGACTAGAAAGAAATCAATTCCATAGCGCTCAATCATCTGCATCACGACTGCTGGATCTTCGCTGTATTGGGTGAGTAAGGAATCAGCCACTCGCTGTCTAAATTGGGCGTAATACTGGGGGTGATGCGGTAGGGAAAACTCTCGTCCTGCTAAAATAGATCGCTGTGAGAACGCAGGTAGATTGTTGGCATCTAAAGACAGAGAGGCAACCAGGATATCTTTTGGTTGATTTGCTAGATATTCATAAATCACCACAGCATCACCAGTCACCCAACCCTGAAACCGCAAGAATAGCTGGGGAACCGCCGGAATAATCAGCACCATTAGCAAGCAGCCAATCGTCAAACCGAGCAGCGCTCTTGCTCGAAACGACAGTCCGTGAAGCCGCAACTCCTGCCATCTCCGCCAGCCCGCTTCTAATAAAACCGTCAACACAATTCCGGCGGCAATCGCTAACACAATTCTAAACGTATGGTAAGTATATCGATTTGGAAAATGCAGCTTCATTAGCAAAAGGTGCGCCGCCCCATACATGAGCAAGGATGCTAAAGTGATCTGAATCAGAATTTTGGCGTGAATGGTTATTGTCTCAGCAAACGGAAATCTTCGCTTCAAGAAAGGCAGCCCAAATCCCGCTAAAATGATTGACGGAAACAAAGGAATTCTGAGTCCGCTGTCTCCCATGAAGATAAACCGCAGCGGATTAACGCCAAAATATTCGTTGCGTCCTGCCAAACCATACTCTGGCATCGTCCGCATTTGTGCCGCCGTAATCACTGAGCCAAACTCAGAGAACTTTAGCGCGAATGGCAGTAGCACTAATCCGGCAACGCAAGTCCCGCCGAGCCAGAAGATGTAATCTTGTCGCTGTTTGGAAAGCCGCCAGGAATTTTTTTGATAACGTATAATCTGAAAGCTGAGAATCAGAACTTGCACAAACACAAGCTGCGGGAAAAACAATCCTTGAACGGCGATTGCAATTAAACACAGCACTAATTTTCGATTGATCAAGTAATACAAAAATGCAGTAAAAATTGGATAAACAAAAGCCCTTGGTGTCGCTGAAGTTAGATCATCGTTGAGCCAAAGGTGTTGATTCAAAATTAGCGTTCCCAGGAAGGCACTGAGCGGCACTGGAAAAACGTGTAAGCTCACGAAAAATAGATAGATTGTAGTAATGCAGCTTAAAACCGGGGGCAGAATTTTAGCAAGAACCAGCGGCTCGATGCCAAGCTGTGCAGCCATGCCGTAAAACCACTTGAAACCGAGCGGAGCCACAGATTTGAAGTAATTGGCAATCTGGTCATTAGGGAACAACTGCGGATCAATCCATTGCTGTAGCCAGACGACGTGCTGCCGCATATCATCCTGAACGATGTAATCATGGCTACTGACATGCAGGAACGTCACGCTACCGAAGTAACAGGCAACTGCTAAACTCACCGCCAGCCAGATCAGAATGCGCGATTTGTAGGAGGAGTTTAGTTCAACTGGCTCGAACCATTTTTGAAGATTAAAGTTACAGTGAAAATATTTTTGCAGCATTTCACTCGTCCTCAGCCTCCCTTGCTGCGAGTTTGGGCTACAATTCGGTCAAAATACCAGTTGAGTCCGGGCGCTAAAACGCTGTGCAGTCGTGCCAAGACGCCCATCTCCTGTCCGGGAGCAATCACGAAAGCGCGATTTTCAATTCCGGTCAAGATGGTTTGCGCCACTGCTTCCGCACTCCAGGTTTTTGCGGTTGCGGTAATGCGCTTGGTTTCAGGGGGCTTCGTGCGGTTTTCGGCAACTAGCTGCGGCGTGTCGGTGTCCGGCGGATAGACAATCGAAATGCCGATGCCTGCCACTTTGAGTTCACCCCGCAGCGCTTCTGCCAGTCCTCGTAGCGCAAACTTGCTGGGGCTGTAGGGGGTGTAGCCGTAGATGCCAATCAATCCGGCTCCTGACGACACCACGACAATATGCCCCCGCTGCTGTTTTTGCATCGCAGGCAGCACCGCCTTGATGCAGTAGAGCGAGCCGAAATAGTTGATCGCCATCGTTTGCTCAAAAATTTCAATCGGCAATTCGCTGAAGTAGCCCGGATGCGCGATTCCGGCGCAGGTAATCAATATCTCTGGGGTACCCAATTGATCCATCGCGGTTTGCATCGCCTGTTCTGCCTGCGTTCGATCAGACAGATCGGCAGAGAGCGTGATCACCTGTTGAGAAGGTTGCGATCGGGCTGCCAAAATTTCTACTCGCGCCTGCTCCAACTTAGCCGGATCGCGTCCTACGATCGCCACATTCGCGCCCCGGCTGGCGCACCGCCCTGCTGTTGCCTTGCCAATCCCACTCGATCCACCCGTGATCAACACATGCTGCCCATTCATACGTCTCTCCGGTTATCTGCCTGATCGCCGCTCGATTTCCTGCTTCAAAGCTGCCATTGTTTTTTGCAAATTGTCTTTGTAGATGCTGAAAAACAAGCTGCGATTCGAGGAACCCGGATCAACAATCACCTGATGGGTAATCATCACCTGATTTCCGGCTCCCGTCACATACCAACTGCCCTGCAACCCTTCCAAATCACCTTCCACAAGCTGAAAAGCAATGTTAGAAGGATAGGTTTCTGAAGCGGCAATCACGACTCTGACGCGGCGCGTGATCGGGAAAATTCGCACCACGTTGACTTGCTCAAATACTTTCTGGTTGCGGTCGCTGCTGAGGAGTTGACTCGACTCGACGCTCGGAAAAAAGTTGGCAAAGTTATTGTAATCCGTGAGCACAGCCCATGCGGTTTCGGCTGAACCGTTGACCATCACTCGTGCCGTGTAGTTGCCGTCTTCCCCAGATAGCAAAATTCGCCCTTGCCGGAGTGCAGTTTGCTCTTGGCTAGTTAGGGCAATCTGTGTTGCAGTCGTCTGAGCAAAAGCCGGAGAACTTGGCGTCAGCAAGACGATTGGCAACAAGACCGTGGGCAGCAAACCGAGCGCAAACCAATCGCTGAGGTGAGCAAGGAAACGAGAAGGTTGGAGGTTCATTGGGTGGTATGGAATGTGAACTTCTATGACAATTTCTCTGCCCAGTCTATCAGGTTCTCTTGCTCAGGTTCTCTCGATGCCGTAATGCTGTCGCTGAAATGGGTAAGTGGGCAGAGCGATTTTACGCTGCTTTGTCGGTTCCAGCGAGTGCCAGGTGGAGATGCTGCCTTGGATGTAGGCTTGGGCGAGGGAGTAGGGGAGGTGGGGAAGCGGGGGAGGCAGGGAAGCGGGAGAGGTCGGGGAGGCTTGCCCTTTGAGGGTGTCGGGGGGAAGGATGCCGTCGGCAAGGAGCGTCAGTTTTTGCTGGAGATCGGGGAGGGAGTGGGTCAGAATGGCGAGGCGGTGGTTGAAGTGAACGCGACCCACGCGGCTGGTGTAGCAGAGGTCGGCAAGGGAGAGGTCAGGCGTGGCAGCGAGCACGTCACCGTATCGGAGCACTAACTGATGGAGGGCAGTTTCAGTTTTGGCAGAGAGCGTGAGTAAGTATGGGGGTGGCTCTGGGGCGATGGGCGTAGATTCTATCGTCTCCAGTGGCATATCTGCAATGATCATGTGAGCGTTAGTGCCATTGAAGCCAAAAGCACTTACGCCAGCGATCCGAGGCGTATTTCTTGCTTGCCAGGCAATCGGATGGGTCGGGACTTTTACCTGTAATTCCTGCCAGGCAATCTGCGGATTTGGGGTCTGAAAGTGTAGATTAGCGGGAATGGTTTGATGCTGAAGGGCGAGTACGGTTTTAATCAATCCAGCGATTCCGGCAGCGGCTTCGGTGTGACCAATGTTAGTTTTCACGGAGCCTAAAATCAACGGATGCGCTACCGAACGACCCGAATTGAACACCGCACCGAGCGCATTCACCTCAATCGGGTCGCCTAACGCAGTTCCGGTGCCGTGGGTTTCGATGTAATCCACCTGAGCAGGACTGATCCGGCTTTGCTGCAATGCCTGCCGAATGAGAGCCTGTTGCGCCATCCCGTTCGGGACGGTTAACCCACTGCTGCGCCCATCATGGTTGACGGCTGAACCGAGAATGACTGCTTCGATCCGGTCGCCCTGCGCCACAGCATCACGGAGCCGCCTCAACACCACCATGCCGCAGCCTTCTGAGCGCACAAACCCGTCGGCACTGGCATCGAAACTGCGGCAGCGACCGCTGGATGATAGCATTCGCGCCTTAGAAAAATTAATGCTCGTTGCAGGTTCCAAAATGCGATTCACGCCGCCTGCCAGCGCCAAATCACACTCTCGATTCCGCAAGCTTTGACATGCCGTATGCAACGCCACCAGCGACGAAGAGCACGCCGTATCAATTGCCAAACTGGGGCCAGTGCAACCCAACACGTAGGAAATTCGTCCGGCGGCGAGGCTGTGGGTGTTGCCGGTTGATAGGTAAGCATCAATTTCGCTGGGGTGGCGAGCCAATAGCCGCTGCCAATAATCGATGCTGCAAATGCCGACAAATACTCCGGTGGGGCTGCCTAGCAGTTGGTCGGCGGCGAGTCCGGCATGTTCTAAGGCTTCCCAACTGACTTCTAAAAGCAAGCGCTGCTGCGGGTCAAGGCTGATGGCTTCGCGGGGCGCAATTCGGAAAAAAGGGGCGTCAAACTCAAACAGATGCGGTACAAATCCGCCGTGCTGGGTCTGCATCGTACCAGGCTGCCCTGAATCAAGCGCGCAATACTTAGCTAGATCCCAGCGGTCGGCTGGAATGTCGGTAATCGCGTCTTGCTGCTGCTGCAAAAGTTGCCAAAATGCCGCCAAATTTTCGGCTCCGGGAAACCGACAGCCCATCCCAATAATGGCGATTGGCTCTTGTTGGGCGTATTCTAAATCAGTGAGTTTGGCTTGGAGTTGTTGCAGCGCGAGTAAGGCGCGTTTGGTTGGCGAAAGCTCAGGTGAATGGGGGGAGGTTTGCATCGCAGATTGCAGTCAGAACGAAGATTGCCTTTCCCAAAATACAGGGTAAGACAAGATTGATGTTCATTGATGTTCTCAGTCTTTGTAGGAAAGTCATTTTCCCAGATTTTGTAGGTGTCGCGTCCGCTGGGTTCAACGTCGAAGATCACCATCACATCCGGCCCGGTGCGGAGCTTGGGGAAGCCTGAGCGTAGTAGAGATACTGGTTGCCAAAGTTCAAAATTGAAACCATAAGGTGAGCAAAAGTTCTGATCGAATCAGATTTGCATTTATTCGCAAGCTGTGATGGCAAAGACGCCAATTGTCTGATGGTCTAAAAACGTAATTGCTCATGGCGTGGTGTTTGAAGGCTTAGAAGGTGATGCCCTAGCAGAGTTTGTCTACGAGAGCGCGATTCAATCTCCCGGCTTTTCCCAGGGGTGTCGGCATCAGTCAGATATCAAGCTCAAAGCGATGGTGTGGGCACGGGCAGCAGAGGGCTACTACTGGAAGCTGGGAGATGAGCGCAGCAGAGGCGAGAACTATCAGAGTGTGCGTGAACCGGAATCAAAAGTCGTTCCCATCTCGAAAAACCTGCTGCGTTCCAATTGAACCCGTCAAAATCGTGCTAAGGGGTCGCTCCTGCTGGGTAACGATGAGTGAACCAACTCAACCTAAAACTCGCTGTGCCTGCGGCTGGATTGGCTGGAAGGAGACTCAACGTAAGCGCAAAAATCGAGATCCGTGAGTCTGTCGGCAGGCGTGGCTGTACTGGGAAGAACCAGGCGGCAAGAAGCGGTCACGCTACATTCCGAAGGATAAGTTGGCGCTGGTAGAAGAATCGGTGTACGGGTTGAGAAGACCGATTGGCGAAACATTAGAGCTATTGGAAAAGTAATCAGCCTGAGTCCTGTTATTCATGAGATTCAGTCGGTTGCTCAATAGTTCTGGGTGCAACGCGAGGACAGTGCTGGGCAATAATTTGACGCATCTCCTCTTTAACTTCGCTCCAGACTGTCGGATTAGCGCGAAGCTGATGCTGGAAATTGGTTCCTAGTAAATACACATTGCCTTCTCGGTCGAAGCTGAGCCGTAAATCGTTGACTTCTGCAAACAGTTCAAGCTCTTTGAGCAGGTTGATAAACGTATTGAAGCATTGAGCTACATCAGTGCGCTGACTCATCCGATTCGTTGCGTGTGCAGGGACTGCTCAATTATCACCTGACTCTCTCAGCTTTCTCAGCCAACCATTAAACCCTACTCAGCTTTCAATCAGAGGGGTTTCAGGTTGAGGCGGCATTCTAGGAATCAAGCAAGGAAACAAACACCTTCGACCAATACCTTCACTGATTTCAAGGAGCCACAGTTATGAAACGCCTCATTCTTGCATCCCTCTCTGTTCTCGCCCTCGCTACCGTTGCCACCCCGACCCTCGCTCTCAACTCTCGCTTCGAGGAATCCTACCGAGAAAATCTCAACTCCCTGAACCAGCGGTTTGACCAAGAACGTCAGGAAACCTTGAATGCCCTCAACGAGCGGTTTGATGAGTCGTACCAGGACAATTTGAACGCATTGAACCAACGGTTTGAGCAAGAGCGTCAAGAAACCCTGAATGCGCTCAATCCTCGCTTCGATAAGGAACGTCAAGAAACTCTGAATGCCCTGAACTCTAGATTTAACCAATCTTACCGCGATAACCTCAACAGCTAATGTGACTCTTTTCTGCATCGAGTTGCTCTAGCCGATGACAACAAGTTTGATTTTGCCAGCGCTCCGAAGTGAATCGAGCCTCCCCCACTGTTCCACTTGCTTAAGTGGGGGACTTCCTAGAACTGCTGGAGTTAAGGGACATTCCAAAGACCAAAGAACCCGGTGATCCTAAGTGGAGGTTGCCGGGTTTTGAGGGAGTGGTGGTTCGCACTCAATCGTCTGATTTCCAATTTTAGCGACCTAAACTGTTAGCAAATCCGTAGAACAACCTAACAAGCTAGAAAGCCAACAAGTTCAAGTCAAACTAACTGATTGCGGCTGGGAGATTGAACCGCATTTTTTAGCTTTGCCAATTCTGGCTTCATCGACTCTTCACCCGAATTCTGGTGAGAGTGACGAAAATTTTCTTCGCAGAACTTCATAATATGAACATCATGATAAAAAAACTTTGCAATGACTGACCAGAATTCTGCTCTCCTCGACCCGATTCGCCCCGACGACCTGATGAGCGAATTAGGGATTAAAAAAGACACTTACTACTCCTATCTCAAGCATCTTGGTATCAAAGCCGCCAAGGACGAAAACGGTAAATCATACCTCACTGATGAGCAGGCAAACTTAGTCCGCTCGCTGCGTTCTCATGTTGAGAAGACGGGCAAAATCGAGGGATTTCCTAACAGCATCGAGTCGGGCTTAGCCTGGGTAGAGCCTGCTGACCTGCTGAGCGATGCCGTCAATCAGGCAACCCAGCACAGTAGCCATGATGTCGATTGCCTCGACCTTGAAGACTTGATCTACGCTGCTGCCGAACTAAAAGGACACCAGTTGGTGATGGGGGATTTGGTCAAACTGGAGTTAGCAAACCGCCTCACCCTCAGTGGTGCAGAAATCTCAGACGGTCTCAATATGAGAAGGTGACGACTTTAGAGAACTCAATGCGGCAGTCTAAAGTGTCACGTTTACGGTGAGAGGCACAAGCAGGAGGCGGATTGTGTTTCGGCAG
>JAAUQT010000175.1 GCA_012033495.1 Cyanobacteria bacterium RM1_2_2
AATCCCCCTTAGAAAGGGGGACTTCAAGCCATTTTGGGTTCGGTTCCCCCCCTTTTTGAAGGGGGGGTAGGGGGGGGATCGCTCGACTTGTGTGTACACCGTAGCCTTCCGAAATGGGGGAACCGTTCGCGGAGCGTGGGGAAAACCCATAACCGACGCTGGATTGGAGTTTCCCTTTTCTAGACGCGGGCTTCCCGCAGGGTAGGAGGATTGAGAGGGATCAGACCGGGTTTTGCATTTCCCACTGCCGGAGTATGTACGGTAGCTCACATGAGCGGTTCAAACGGGTGGCTGAGGCTAACAGTTCAGCGAATACCGCATTTGAAAAGCACCTAAAAGTTTGGCTAACTGCATTTATTGCGGCTCCTTTGTCTTGAATTTAATTTTTCTAATACTTTTGACCGCGAGGAGAAACTATCGTAATGGTTCGTCTAGATTCCCCTAAAGCTGCTAAACATTCGTCAGGTTCTGCGTCCCGGAGTCCGCACCACACGCTAGTTGCCATTGATGCGGGCGTAGGTGACTATCAACAGCTTGTCGCAGGCGTAACCTCTGACGTTAGCGTTTTGGTGCTCGACTCTGACCAAGATGGCATTGCCCAAATCACGCAGGCCCTCAAAACCCACGGCAACATCACCACACTACATCTCGTTGCTCATGGTGCGCCGGGTTGTTTGACATTGGGGAACACGCAGCTTAATCTCAACTCCCTAGATCGCTACGCTTGGGATCTCACAAGCTGGTTCTCGTTGCCCCGTTCTCAACCCGCTACGCTGCTTCTCTATGCTTGCCATGTTGCTGCTGGAGAAGTTGGCGCCACTTTTCTGTCCAAGCTACGCCACCTGACTGAAGCCGAAATTGCTGCCTCTAGCACGCCAATCGGCAACGCTGAGCAAGGCGGCAACTGGGAGCTAGATGTGACAACGGGCGCAATCGAATTTTCACCGGCTTTTCGATCTAGTGTTCTAGAAGCATATCCTGCAATTCTCGACAACACTTATCACAAGTTATCTGCTGGTGCTTTCGCTCAAAACTGGTCAGATCTTGGATTAATTACAGCCGACGATAACTGGGGCGGCGTTCCTAGCATAATTGGCTACCGAGGTGACGATTTAGTGACTTCACCAGGAAGCGATCCTCGCACGGTTGTTGCTGATGGCACTTCCACTCCCGTTGATGTCAACGCAAATAAAAACAGTCCCGATAGCTTCACGGCTGGTGGTATCACAGAATTTACCATTGCCACAAATCCCACCATTGCGATGCAAGGTTCTAGCACAGCCGATGCGCCGTTTTGCTGATCCACCTCGATACGACTGGAGTTAGCGGCGTCCAAGTTTCTTACAATTTGCGAGATCTGGATAGCACATCCGATAATGCAGTTTCTCAGGTGGCTTTACAGTATCGAATTGGGGAAACGGGCGATTTCATCAACTTGCCGGATGGTTATGTTGCAGATGCGAGTACCGGTTCAACGGCAAGCCAGGTGACACCTGTCAAAGTGACGTTACCTAATACGGTTGATAATCAGTCAAAAGTACAAATTCGGATGATTACAACTGATGCAACAGGTGGTGATGAGTGGATTGGAGTTGATGACATTAACATCATTGCCAGTAGGGGAAACCAGGCTCCTCTTCTCACAGGTAATGTAACGTTAGCGGCAATAAGCGAGGATATCGATAATGCCACCAACGCAGGCAGCAAAATTACCGATCTGATCAGCGGTTTGAGCACGGATGCTGATGATGATCCGCAGGCAATTGCAGTGACGAGTGTAGACAACAGCAACGGCACTTGGCAATACTCTACTAACGGTGGCGCAACCTGGAAAGGCTTTGGCAACGCCCTTTCAGACAGCAATGCGGTGATTTTGGGCGCGACTTCACTTTATAACGCTCGGCTCGGCACTGCTCCAGCAAGTCAGGGCTGGCTGGCCTTTGCGAATGTTGTTGGCGCAACCGAAACTGCAACCAGCAATGGCGCCATCTTGAATACTACGCTAAGCAATAGCATCTATGCTGGCTACAGCAACTTCAATGGGGCAACCCCCGTTAACTTCAATTTCCCGATCCTAGACAACGAGGCAGGCTACAGCATTTCTTTTAATTTGCAAATGCTGGCAGAATCGCGCACCAATCAGAGTCGCGCTGGATTCAGCATCATTGCAATCAGTAATGATCAAACGAAGGCGATTGAACTCGGTTTTCAGCAGCTTTCTCCCACCACAGGTCGGATTTTCGCTCAAGCTCCTAACTTCACTGCCGCCGAAAGTATTGCCTACAATACCAATCTAGACACCGACTACACGCTGAAGGTGGCAGGCAGTCAGTACAAACTATTGGCGGATGGCACAGAGATTCTAACCGGCGAATTACGCGACTATTCAAGCTTTTCTGGCTTTCCTGACCCTTACGAAACGCCCAATTTCATCTTTTTGGGTGACGATACAACATCTGCCCAAGGTTGGTTTAATTTAAGCCAAGTGGTGGTGCAAACTGATACTCGCGTGCGTTTTGTGCCGAATGCCAACTATAACGGCACAGCTAATATGAGCTTCCGCGCTTGGGACACCACCAACGGACTCGCCAATGGTGCGATTGAAGTAGACACCAGCGTGAACGGTGGTGAAACTGCCTATAGTGCAACTGTGGGGACGGCTTCGATCACAGTGAATTCGAGCAACGATGCTCCTACAGGTGCCGCCACAATTGACGGTACAGCCCAAGAGAATCAAACTCTTACCGTCAATACTGTGGGCTTGGGTGATGCTGATGGACTGGGCACATTCAGCTACCAATGGCAGTCAGGTGATGGCACAGTCTGGGCAGATATTGCTGGCGCAATTAACAGCAGCTTCACGCCTAGCGCCCAACAGGTCGGTGATTTTGTCCGCGTTCGGCTCACTTACACGGATCAGCAGGGCACAACTGAAATCGTCGATAGTTCGTCAACGGCTGCGATTACCAGTAGTCCTGTTCCAGAGTTGCCGCCTCCTGCCCCAGAGCCGCTACCCGATGGCAATCCTGCCCCAGAGCCGCTGCTTGTCCTCACCCTCGACAACGGCACAGGAGTTTCTCCAGACGGCATCATCAACACAAATCAGCCGCGTTTTAGAGGGCAGGCGTCACCTGGCAGCGAAATTCAGATTTTTGCCGGACAAATGCGGCTGGGTACGGTGGTGACAGATGGGGCGGGCAATTGGTCACTGACTGCACCTCAGCCGTTGGCTGATGGAAAATATCAGGTTTTTTATACGAGCACTGATCGGTCAGGAAATCCCAGCCTTGTCTCGCCTAAACTAGAGTTGCTGATCGATACCGCTCCCTCTAGCGGAGTGTTTGTGAAAACAGGGGGCGCTGTGCGAGAAACGAGCACCGATAGCGTCACCATTCGCTTCAGTGAGGCTGTGAGTCGTTTTGATCTGAGTGATTTGATTTTGCAGCGTGACGGTCTCCCGGTTTCCCTGACCAGCGCGACGTTGACGACAACCGATAATGTAACCTGGACACTTGGCAATCTCGCTCCCCTCACAGCGGTTGACGGTCGTTATCAATTGACGTTGAAGCAAAGCGACATCACTGATCTGGCGGGTAATCAGCTAGTTGCAGATGTGGCAAACACTTGGCTGGTCGGCCATACTGGGCTGCCTCTACCGCAAATTCGCTTCCAAAACGGTAAAGCATTAGGAATACGTCAGATTGGCGGCAATGGCAGCGATCGGTTAATTGGCACACCGCTCAACGATGTTCTCAAAGGTGGCAGCGGCAATGACGTGATGATTAGCGGCTTTGGTCAAGCTCAGTTTGGAGTTGATCGCTTAGAAGGCGGCGGCGGCAACGATCGGCTGATCAGCGGTCGCGGCAATGACATTCTAGTGGGTGGCAGCGGCAATGACTGGATCAAGGCTGGCAAAGGGAAGGATTTGCTGCGAGGTGGTGATGGCAACGATCGCTTAATTGGCAATGCTGGACAGGATGTGATGGTGGGCGGCAGCGGTAATGATCGCTTAACGGGTGGTCGCGGTAGCGATACTTTTGTTTACAGCAGCCTCACAGATGGAACCGACACCATTACTGACTTTGACCAAGCTGACTTGCTTGATCTGCGCCTAATTTTTGCCCAACCTGAGTTCAGCGGCGATAACGCCTTTTCTCGTTTCATAGAATTTATGAGCCTAGAGCAGGTGGGTGCAGATGTGAAGGTGAGCGTTGATGCTGATGGTATGGGACAAGAGAAAAGATTTGAACTGCTCGCAGTTCTTCAAAATACGACACTAGATCGAATCAGCGCCAACAATTTTTTAATTGCTTAGATGAATAGCTCATACAGCATCTCACATATCATCACTTTGCAGTTGATTACGAGTTTGTATGGGCTATCGCTTTAGCATTTGAGATAGCTGCTCTTCAGTCAGTGAACGAATTAAACTAAAGATAAAAGGGGGATCACCTAGCGTTTGAACATTGAAAGGCTGAAGATACTGTTCATATTCAGACCGATCGGCAAGATAAACCTGTAAGAACGCTAACATTAATGCTCTAGCGTTACTGCGAAAAAGCGCGACTTCCTCTTCTAGCTGTTCTGGATCAATTGACGGAGACAGAATCCGGTTAATGGTTGCTGTCAGTTGAGGAATATGAGCGCCCCCTCTTGCCAACAGCAAATATTTTTCAGGGGCGGTTAGCCAAGTGAACGAGTAAGCTTGTTCCGGTACGAGTGGAGCCGCCGGATCATAACCGCTCGCCCCAATCACAACTGGCACCTGAATTTTGCCTAACCCTTGCCGTCCCAGAATGCTGGCATTGACCGGATTAAAAGCAATCACTAAGCTGATGCGCTCATCCTGTAATCCTTGCGTAAGCTGTGTCTTTGCTTCTGAAGGAAGTTCCAATGCCCGACATTGCAGCAGCAGCGCCGGATCAAGGAAATTGAGAAACTGCCGTCCCTCATCACAATTCTGCGCTAGATTCTCAAAATCGGCGGTTGCGCCCCCTAACACCAGCGCCGTATAGCCGCCAAAGGAATGTCCGAGTGCGGCAACTTGCTGTAAATTCAGTTGACCTTGCAATTCGGTTTGATTTCGCCGTTCCAATTCATCTAACAGAAAGCTAATATCCAACGGTCGATCAACAAATTCGCTGACTCGGAACAACTCCGATGCCCGCCCTGCCAAAACATCCTGCTGAAGCGCGTAATTGCTGCCAATATGTTCTGGGAGCGCAACTGCAAAACCATAGGAAGCAAAATGTTCGGCAATATCGGCAAAATCGGCGGGTCTTGAGCCTAACCCATGGGAAAAAACCACAACCGGAATTGAGTTCGGTGCAGCACTGCTAGTTTCCGGTAGATACAGTTCGACCGGATAGATGCGATTGCGGCTAGCGTCCTCTATCGTCAGGGTTTGCTGGGAAAACTGAAACGTTCCAGGCTGGCGTAAATCAGGAATATTGGCTAGTTCAATGGGTGTTCTCGGTGTTGCTGTCTGCTGTGCTAATGCTTCGATCCCAGCAATGACGGCATTTGTGCTTTGGAAAAAAGTTTCACCCTGTTGCAAAACGTTGAGCGCCACTTGCAGGTCAATTCTCATTCCATCGGTCGGAAACTGACGCAGCACATCGATTAAGGTGAAGCCTTCCGGTTGAGCTGCCGCCAGAATTAGCGCCGATCGCAGGGCATAGAGTCCATTTTGGCGTTTTCCAGTTTGGATCACATCTCCCACATAGCCTAACGCCCGTTCCCCCATTGGCTCGTAGAAACTTTGGGCAACAATGACCGGGCTAACCTGGTATGAAGTTTGCAAAACAGTCCGAAACTCATTTCGCACACTTGAGTCGAGAAAACTCAAGAAGAAAGCTAAATCCGAGTTGACTGTGCCATCTTCAGCATAGTCTTCCAAAGACGATACAGAAACGGAGCGTTCTAACAGTCCATAGCTGAAATAAATTCTTTCTGCGGCTTTGGCAGGCAACACTGGCAGCACGGCTGAGGCGATGCCCAATAAAACTCTTAAGCCAAGTTTTTGAATTTTTCGGTTACAGAAGTTAGAGTATTTTGTGAGTTTTGAGGGTGATTGAATCATGAACTTCCAAAAACTACAACGCTGAATAAGGTTCGGAAAACAGGGAAGAATTAGCGCTGCTATTGCCGCCCCTGTTGCATTATAAAGCGAAGTAGCCAGAAGTGTCTTAGCGCTTGCTATCTAGGTGAAGGATGTTTGTAAAGCAGCATACCTGTCACCTTCACCAGGAATCTCAGGGAGCTAAAAAGCACCCAAAAACCAAGCCTGCGTTGCGGCTAGGCTGAGTCCAAACAGCACTTCCACACCCGAACCGATACTCGGCCCTGCCTTGGTTGTCGGAGGAACTGCGCTTCCCACCATCATGATGAGCGCACCCCAAAACATCCACGGCCAATGTAGCGACTGCCAAGCCATCCCGCCTACAATTCCAACCAACACAATGACTAAAATTACCGGAAACTCACGGCTCGGCATCACTTCTTTGTAGCGTAGTGTTCCAGCGAACGTAACGGGTTTCAGGCTCAGTTTGACCATGCGACTCGTGACTTCCACCAAAATTAGGCATAGCGTCAACCCCACAGCGAACCAGTCGATCCAGAGAGAGTGATCCCAACTCACTCCAGTCCTGTGTAACACCTGAAGCGCTACCAGCAGCAGCAGTGGTGACAGCAATCCGTGACACCAGTATCGCCCTTTGTTGAGTGCTTCCAGTCGTTCTCCTGCTTGCAGCCAGTCGCCCATGTAGATAATCAAGTTATCGTAGACAAGACCCGCGAGCACTAAGATCAAAACCGCCAAACTGAGGCTAGGTGCAGCGAGAAACAGCCAAATTGTCCAGGCTAGCGTCAGCGTATGCGCAATTGTATATGCAGCATAGATAATTTTACCCATTGACTGCTTGTTTGAGCTTCCGATAGAAATATCTGAGTGATTCATAGTAGCGTTACCTGAGACTGCGGTTGGCGTAAGTTGGATAGGGTACAGAGAAGCCCTAGCATGACGAGTAGGGCACCCATCCAAAAAGGAGCAGCGATACTGAGGTGATCAAATGTCCAGCCGGTCCAAAGCGGCCCTAGAATTGCAGCAATACTTTGTATTCCTTGAGCATTGGCGATTGTACGTCCTTGCTCTCGATCCGAGACCCGATTGGAAATAAGACCGCGTAAACAAGGCAGCAGAAATCCAACGCCGAGAGATAACAGTGCTTGGCTTGTGTAAAGCAGAGGATACAGCCAGATTGAGTGGCTAGGAATTACCGCAACTAAGCCCAATCCAAGCGCCAAGACGACGAAGCCTACAACCGCCAATTTTGCTTCTCCATAAACAGGCAGCAATTTACGAATTAAGCCCCCTTGAACGAAGGTAGAAACGACGCCGATAAACACAAAGATCGTTGCGGCAGAAGCAGGGCCCCATCCTAAACGCGCATTCAGAAATAGAACAAAAATACTTGTGAATCCAGTAAAGGCGAAATTGAAAATGAACGTTGCCCACAAGAAGCCGCGAATGCGACGATTGCTGAGCAAATCGGTAATTTGATTGAGTGGATTTAAATCTTTGAGACGAATTGGGCGACGCTTTTCTGAGCTTAAGGATTCTGGTAGGGTGAAGTAGCCGAGAACGGCGTTGAATAAAGCAAGACTACCCGCGAAAAAGATCGGTAAAGTCAGATGAATCCCTGCCAAAACGCCGCCTAGTGCCGGCCCCAGAACAAAGCCTAGCCCAAAAGCCACCCCGGTTAAGCCAAAGTTTTTGGAGCGCTCTCCTGGTTTTGAAGTGTCCGCAATGTAGGCTTGTGCGGTAGCCGCCACACCTCCGGTAATGCCGTCAATGATTCGAGACAGGAACAAGACCCAGAGTGCTCCTGCCCAGCCAAACATAAAGTAAGAAAGGGCACTGCCTAGAACGCAGATTAGCATCACTGGACGACGACCGTATCGATCGGAAATGGCCCCGATTGCAGGCGTTGCCAAAAACTGAGCCACTGCAAAGCAGGAGGTCAGTAAGCCAAGTGTGAGTGCATCTGAGCGGAATCGTTCGACTAGAAATGGCAGAATCGGAAAGAGAATGCTAATACCAATCCGATTGATCAGAATAGTGATGAAAATAAAAATGAGTGGGGATACTTTCAATCGTTTTGATCGTGAAGGATTCATGGGTTGATCAAAAAAGAGCGCTACTTGAATGAATTTGTCTCAGTCTATGGGCTTTGGCTGGTTGTCTACGCTTTTTGAGCACAAACATGCTGAGTCGGGGCAGGTTTTGAAGGACTTGCGGCAAGGCGATGATCTCATCACGAAACCTGCCTGTACAGGAATTTTTTGCTAGAAATCTCCTCAATGGGTTGTTCTAAAGATGCTTTGCCAGCCAGGTTTGCAGGAGTGGATTCACGACTTCTGGCGCTTCGTCTTGCGGACAGTGCCCAATGCCTTCTAGGGGTACGAACTGTTGAACGGCTGGAAATTCTGCCAGCATTTTGCCTTTGGCAAACGGCTCCCACGGATCGCAAGTTCCCCAGGCAATCAGGACAGGACACTGAATTTGAGGCAGCAAGTCTTCTGGCAGCGGCCCTTTTGAGTTGGTGATAAACGACAGAAACACATCTGCCGCGCCCTCATCCTGAGCGGGTTTGAGTAAGATATCTACTAGCTCATCAGTGACGGCTTCTTGGTGAGCATAGGCGTGCAGCAGCGCTTTCCGAATCACCTGTGGTTGAGCGAGTTTGGCGAAGAAAAAATGCCCGATTGGTGGATAGGTGAGAATTTTTTGAACATACGGAAAAAGATGCGGCGATACCAATTGAGTTTACGTTCGTGCTGAAGCCGCAGCGCACAATCTAACAGCACGAGTGATGTCACCTGCTGAGGTTGATTTACTGCTGCTTGCAATGCCACAATGCAGCCAATCGAATTCCCGACAATTTGTACAGGCTCACCGATCACTTCTCGGCAAAAATCGTTGATCTGTTCACCCCAGGTTTCAAATCGATAGTCCATTTCTTCACCGGGTTTGGGTTTAGCGGATTGTCCAAACCCAATCAAATCAATTGCATAAACGCGGTACTGTTGCGCTAGCACCAAAATATTTTTACGCCAATGTTGGCAGGAAGCCCCCAACCCGTGAATCAGCAAAACAGCCGGCCCTTGGCTGCCCGCAGTTTGGTAAGTAATGGGAAAGTTGCGCCACTGCCAGACCTGAGTAGCAGGCTGTGAAGCTGTAGTCGGTTGATTTGTCATCATAATAAGCAAAAATCAGGTGATGGTAAATTACTCCAGTGCATCCCAAAGATTCGTGGGAACTTTTCGCCCTTTGCGGATTGCCATTTTGGGGCGATATTCAGGCTCATCTGCCGACTCCACTACTTGCATGAAACCTTGATCGATCAATTCTTGCAGCAGGTTTCGAGCCATCGCTTCAGGTTGATTGAGATGGGCGACGACCTCAGCTAAAGTTGCACTTTGCTGCCGTAACAGCCAATTCATTAACGAGCGCTCGGTTTCGGGAAGAAATAGCAGGTCTGCCATCGTCCGGGTGGGCGGTTTGCCAGACGGATGGCGGGCAAGTTGCCACTCGTTTTGATCGTCCATGTTGCTTTGATCAGCCATGCTACTGCTCAGCCATTAGCTGACGAGCCACAGCATGAACTTCCTGGCTGAAGGGATGCTCAGGGTAATGGAGCCAGAAAATGCCGCTACTGGCCAACTGCAACATCTCTTCGTTTTCCTGGAACAGTCCACCAACGGTCACGCCATAACGGGCTTGCACTTGCTCAATCACCGATTCGCGCTTGAAGGCTTGAGGCACTTTGTTCACCAGCAGCATGATTTCAGGTACGTCGAGCCGTTGGGCGACTTCCAGCGTGACGGCAGTGCCTAAAAAGTCTTGGCGGTCGGGTCGCAGGATGATTACCATCCCGTCGGAAATGGCAATCGACAGCAGCGTTTCTTCGTTTAAGCCGGGATGGGTGTCAATAAATAAATAGTCTAAATTCAGTTGCTCGGCTAATTCTTGGAACCCATCATTCAACAGCCCCACGTCAAACCCTTCGCGCAAAACCTTGGCGATTTCTCCTGCTTTCAGGCTGGAGGGAACCAAAAACACCTGTCCCGAAATATTTGCTAGCCCGTCTGCGGTTTGCAGTCCTGGGGTTAGGTTGTAAGCCGTTTCTTCAATGGCACACCGTCCCCATAAGTAATCGTTGAGTGAATGGGTGAAGGAGTCTTCGTCTAAGCCAAAAATAACGTGAATACCAGGAGACTGAATATCGGTGTCTACAATTCCGACTCGTTTGCCTTGGCTAGCAACTGCTACTGCAATGTTCGCTGTTAAGTTCGATTTACCCGTACCGCCTCGAAAGGAGTGGATCGAGATGATTTGAGCCATAGCAATATTCCCCTTACTGCGTGAGTTTTTGTGATTCGGCGATAAACCTGAATACAGTATGGGAACAATAGCCATGAAACTATCACTGATAGACAGAATTACATCACATGGAAAAACGCACTTATGCCCCAGGCGAGGTCATTTACCGGGAAGGGGATGCTAGCAATGGCGTGTACTTGATCAAAAGCGGCAAAGTTGAGCTAGTAGACACCTATCCTGAAACAGGCGAAGTTGTGTCTAAAACGCTCGGAGTTGGCAAGGTTTTTGGAGAAGTGGAACTGATCGATCGCAAGGCTCGCTCCTCGACGGCTAAAGTCGCGGAACCTGTCAAGCTGCTGGTTTTTAGCCATGAAGAAATTCTAGATACGCTGTTCAACCGCCCTGAAAATAGCTTAGTGATGGCGCGAGATGTGTTTGATCGACTGCGTCAACTTTACAGCACGGATAGCCTGGATGCAGAAATGGCTAAACTGCGGGAAGAAATGCACGAAACGATCAAAAAAGCGGTTGTAAGTCACGAAGCCCGTGTCGTCAAAAGTCATAACGGCATGGCAGCAATTGCGATTCCAATTGTGTTACTCATTGCAATCGTGGTTGGGATTCGCTTCTATTTACACTAACGACTTACTCTGGTTGTTCTACTCCCCCTCAATTTCCCTACCGTGTACACATAAATTGGAGATCCCCCCTAACCCCCCTGACCGAAAAGGCTACGGTGTACACACAAGTCGAGCGATCCCCCCCTAACCCCCCTTCAAAAGGGGGAACCGGAACCCAAAATGGCTTGAAGTCCCCCTTTTGAAGGGGATTAGGGGGATCAGCCCAGGTTTTAGACTCCTACGCAAGATGTGTGTACACAGTAGCCTTAA
>JAAUQT010000176.1 GCA_012033495.1 Cyanobacteria bacterium RM1_2_2
GGTGTGCTCAACCCTCTGTTCGGGTATGCTCAACCCCCGTTCAGGTGTGCTCAACCGATCGAAAGCTGAAGGGTTGCGCGTTGAGCGCAGCCGAAACGCATCTTACAGTTCGACTGGTGTACACGGTAAGCCCCAGAATGCCCAAGCTGATAGATTCGGGAGACTGAATTTGCTCAATCACAACTCCACTGCTGTTGAATCACCAATCCTCGTTCACGCATGGCTCGTTCAAACAAAACCGTAGGCAAGGCTTGTTCAATACTCCAAACTCCGGGCTTCTGTAATTCGCCAGAGAGCAAAAATTGGGCGATGCTGCCAGTCCCGTGACCTGCGGCAATAGCAGTTTTCTCATGGGCAAAGGTAGCAAGGTGACAGGCAGGTTGTCCTTGTTTTTGTCCGCGCACTTCTGAGCGCATAGCGACACCAATTCCAGTAAATTTGTCGCTCACTGAAGTCATGGCATGGCTAACTTTCGCCAAAAACTCGATTGTGCCCGACTGCTGCATCAACTTTTCGGGAAACCAGTGGGCAGTGATCCAAGTGAGGTGGTTGTAGAGATGCGGCAGCGAGCCAAATTTTGTGATCACTGTTTGGGCTGGAAAAGCTTCGGCTAGGGTAAAAGCTTCGGGCATATCAAACCAGTAGACAGCGGCTTTGCCGTAAGGTTGAGGAAAATCGACGGTTTCTGGAGCAGTGTAAGGTTTAACAGACTGCCAGCGTCCGTCAATCCAAGCTGAGAAGGGATGCTGCAATCCCAAAAAGTGGTGCGCATCACGGTGACGCCAGAGCCACCAGAGCCAGAAACAATGTAGCTGAGATGAATTTGGTCAATTGTCTCAAACTGCTCTGCTCCCAAGCGCACCATGCTGTTAGAAATGCCCGGAAATACGCCCGTATTCACCACAGCCGTCACGCCCGCAGATTCGGCTGCTGACCGTAACTGAAGGGCGTTTTGAGTGAAGGAACGATCATCGCTAACATCTAAATAATTAACGCCTGATGCAATGCAAGTTTTCAAAACTTGAGTATCCCGATACCGGAATGGGCCAGCACAGTGAATCACCAACTGGCTAGCCCGAATTGCCGCTTCTAAGTTGGGCTGATTGGCTAAGTCAAGGGCAAGAAACCTTACACGAGATGGCTCAGCAGATTGAGGGCGAGGAGTCCGACCCGTCAAAACAAGCTCAGCCTGCGTATAGATCAGCAGATCGGCAGCGACACTTTGACCAATCCTTCCTTGCCCTCCTAAAATCAAAACTTGTGCCAAAGTTCTCCTCCCCGTCACTCAAACCATCATCACTAATCTAACAAGCTACGCATCAGCAAGTCAGTGGACAAAAAGAACGGTCAGATGCGTTTCGGCTTCGCTCAACGCGCCAACCTTCCGCATTTGGGGGTTTTTCTCCTTAATAGGTAGGCGCAACGATTCATAAGATGGCAGTTACAAGATGGCAGAATTAGGGAAGCACCCCCAACCCTATCCTTTGTTCTGTTAGATTGACCCATTTGATTGTTAACCAACCTTTCAGGTGAGTTGCCTTGATGAAGTAATTTGTAACGTCACCATTCAACGATGAAATGACAAACAGATCCTAATTATCCGACCTACTTTCCTTTAAACATTGCATCAACCGTTGATTTGACAGAATCCCGAACATCCTTAATCTTTTGCACCACAGACTGTTGCGAATTGATAAACACTCTGGCACAGTTGCGCCCTGGCATCCCAGAAATCGAACCACCGGGGTGGGTTCCTGCTCCTGTAAGATATAGACCATCAATTGGCGTTTTGTAGTTCGCGATTTCTGGCAACGGACGGAAGAAGACCATCTGCTCCAGCGTCATGTCGATGTGGTAATAGTTACCTTTGTATGCGCCTAGCCGCTCTCCCAACTCAGCCGGACTTTCTACATGACGTGCGATGATCGACTGCTTCAAATTAGGGGCATATTCAGCGAGCTTGTCAATCACACGATCGGCAACTTTATGCTTCAGGTCATCCGTCCAACCCGTGCCTTTCAATCCATCTTGAGCGTTCTCAATTTGATAAGGCGCGAAGAACTCAATCCACAGCGTATGTTTGCCGTCAGGAGCCATCGTTGGGTCAAGCATGGTGGGCACAACCGCATAGAAAGAGGGGTCAGCATCTGGAATTCTGCCAATGCTAGGCTCGCTGTGCGCTAGCTCAACTTGCTTCACCGAATCGGCAATTAAGACAGAACCGATCAGGTAATCATCCTGGTGGTTATGATTCACAAAGCGCGGAGCTTCTGACAAAGCGCAATCAATTTTCAGGATTGTTTCGTTGTTATTCACAATCCGTCGCTCCAATCGTTCTCGCAGATTTTGATCAGCATCATCTACCTCTGCTGTATCCATGAACTGCAAGAACACCCGCTTTGCGTCAATGTTAGAAATCACGCCTTTACTCGCGCGATACTCCTGCCCGCCCGACACTCGCACCCCGACAGCTCGACCATCATCAATCAGGATTTTCTCAACCGACTGATCCGTCAGCACTTGTCCGCCCAAGCTTTGCACCAAATTCACCAGTGCTTTGGTCAGTGCTCCTGTGCCACCTTTCGGTCTAGCCATACCAGGATGGTGCCGCATCGCCATCATAATCGCCCCAATTGCCAGGTTCTTTTGACTTGGCTGTGCGCCCATTTCAGAAGCGAGGCGAGCCAGCGGCGCTTTCAAAAACTCTGAGTCAAAGTATTCATTTAAACTATCCTCAGCGCTAGTCAGCATTGTTCTAATCAAATCAAGAATCTGATCAGGACCACCTAGCACCGAAAACAAGTCTTTAATTTTATGAAGGTCGTAATTGCCCAGAATATCCACAACTGACTTGGGCGGAGCATTAAATACTGGAATAATTCCTTTCAGTAAACGCTGCCAGAAATCGATGAATTCAGCATACTTTTGGGCATCTCTAGGGCTGAATTGGGCAATCTCAGCACAGGTTTTTTCTATCGATTGATGAGCTAAAAAGTATTTTCCACTGGGGTTGGGGCAAAAAACAACCGGATCGCAATAGAGATATTCAAGCCCATACTTACCCAGTTCTAACTCTTCCACAACTGGACCTAGATGAATAAACTCATGGTCAATGGCACAACGGTTGAAGGTAAAACCAGGCGCTTCATCTGGTAAAAGTTCCTCAGTCGTTGCACCACCACCAGGCACAGAGCGCTTCTCTAACAAAACAACGCTATAACCTGCTTTCAGCAAGTACGCCGCACAAACTAGCCCGTTATGCCCTGCCCCAATGATGACCACATCTGAATGCATAGATAGCTCCAGTAATAATTGACTCCAATACGTTATGTAGCGAGAAATCCAACGAATTTAGCGAAACTCGATAGATGATATCAGGAACATATCATCCTCCATCTAGCTATCATCAACTATTAAATTCGCCAATCTATTCAGCAAATGCTTTCGAGTTTTGCACAAAGTTTCTGCATCAGTCTTGCAACATTGACTAAATAGATCAGCGAATATTCCAGTTAAAACTAGCTAAAATCAACAAATATGGCTTGAATCCTCTACAAATGTTGTTGACAATGCAAGCAACGATTGATCTAGCACAACATTTGTTGACTGTCCCATCATGCAGCTTTCAGTGCAACCTGAATCCATTCACTTATCTATCAGAAAACAAGCTCAGCAAACGAAATTTAGCGAGCGTAAGGAAGGAGATGCAGCAGATCTCGGACAACGCTGTAACCTGCAATGTCCCATAGCAAGTAGGCAACAAATCCAATCATGGCTAGACGGCCGTTCCACAATTCTGCCTGCGGTGTAAAACCAAACAGGAACGAGTTGCGGTCTTGTCCATTGTATGCGCGAGATACAGTCGGATTAGAATCGGTTTGCATGAGTTTGCTCCTGAAATACCTGAAGTAATGTAAAGCGTTCTTTACACTTCACACTGTACTCACCATCTATAGCGTGGTACTCCGTCTGAGGGAGGATGTTGTGAAGTCGTTACAGGCTTTTTAGCTTTGAATCTGAGATCAGTCTCACGGGAGATGGGGTAAGTGTTGGAATTGTGTCAACGTTTAACCAGTTGTGATATAGCAACACCGATTCGAGGAGAACTGAAATGGTAACAACTCTTGATGATGCCAAACGGATGGCAATTGGTACGAAACTAGCTGACATGGCAGAAGTGCAAAAGCTAATCATTTCTATTGAGCAGAGTTTAATGGCAGCTTGCAACGACAGTGAAATTCGTGAGCGTTTGCAAGACATGATCAGAGATGACCAAAAGAACATGGGCGTCTTAGAAACTGTGATTGTTCAATACGGCGTTAAAGGTGAACCCAAGAAGACGACTCAAGAGATGGTGCAGAAAGTGCAGCAACTCATGCAAGGTTCCGAACTGTCCTTGTATGAAAAGTTTGCCCAATTTGAACTTCTCAAGCATGGTCAGACCATGAGCGGCTTGTTGATTCACAAGTGCGCGCAAGTTGTAGGTGCTGACGTAGAAGCTGCCATTACCCCACTCAACACCGTTAACTTTGAAAACCGCGCTCATCAGGAGCAGCTTAAAGGCGTTTTAGAAGTGATTGGCGTGCGTGAGCTAACTGGAAAAGAAGCAGAACAAGGCATCTGGGCACGGGTTCAGGATGCGATGGCTGCTCTAACGGGTGTTGCTGGTAGCGTGGTGAGCCGCACCGATGATGAAATGACCATCCAGAATTTGATCCGGATGGATCACCAGAAAGTGAATGTTCTTTTCGGACAAATCGCTAGCTCTGATGACCCACAAAAAATTCAGGAATATTTCGGTCAAATTTACAAAGATCTGACGGTTCACTCTGAAGCAGAAGAGCAAATTGTCTATCCAACGGTTCGGCCATTCTATGGTGAGAACGATACTCAAGAGCTTTATGATGAACAAGCTGAAATGAAGGTAATGCTTGATAACATCAAATCAATGAGTCCTTCTTCTCCTGAATTCAAGCAACAGGTGAATCGCTTGAAAGAAGCTGTGATGGATCACGTGCGTCAGGAAGAAAGCACCATGTTTGCTGCGATTGGAAACAACTGTAGCCACGAACAGCAAAAGCAATGGCAACTCAATTTAAAGATGCAAAAGCAAAATTGCAAGATCGGCTAGCCGCCTCGATGAAATAGATGTTTCGTAGTCATAGCAATCGCTAATGATTTGTGAACACTAGATCCCCGGAGTCTTTAAGATTTCGGGGATCTTAATAGTTAAATTTCATAACCCAAAGTTCTGAAAGGAGCTTTGCAGATCCGCAGGGGCCGTTGGCAAACCCCCCTTACGACAGATTAATGTGTAATCAAAATTTGAGGAATTGGCGTAATCCCTCTGATTCAGCAATCATCAATTTTGTAGTACAAATCAGGGATCTGCACCGTCTTTTCTGTAATCTATTATCTTGGCAATCATTGTTCTAACAAATGCCATACTTCGGACTTGCTCAGCACTCAGTTGCCCAGTGGGTTGAGCGCAGCCGAAACCCGATCCCAATGTTGGGTATTCTGTTGCCGGTTTAATATGTAATCTAATTGCCTAATCTAATCTTTGTAAAATGGGCGTCGCTTGAGGGGATTGAGGCTGACGCTCGATTGCCCAAATCAAGCCTGTTCCCAGAGTAACGGTGATGCCTACCAACAGCATTGTTAGCAGCTTGACGCGCGAATGCAAAAGCTGTACTTTTTGACGATAAAGCTCTAGTTCAGATGTAGGAGCAAGTTCAATCGCGGTGGTTTCGGTGGCTTCAACTAGCTTTGCTACTTCAGTTCCATCAGCGGCTTCAACTTCAGTGGCTTCAACCACTTCAGCGACTTTTTGTGGTTCAAATTTGACTTGCGTATAGAGCCAATCTGTAATTAAATTTGGGCAATTACGTTTAAACCACCGCAACGCAATTATTCTAAAAACGGGTTTTGAATGCCGAGCTATCCATTTTGCAATTCGATTCAGTGAACGTTTTTGCACTCGTTGATCAATCAAATTCACCGAACCAATATCATACAGACAGTCTAAAATTTGCTCAACCGTTGCTTCTTCTTTGATGAACATCGCTTCAAGCAAAAATGCGACATCGGTCATCCGACCTTGCTCGAAACGGGCTTTCTGGCTAAGCTGAATGGAATGATCTTGTCCTGGAATTGTGCGGTTCACTGTAGGTTGACAACTCGTTCTGCCCTTTATTTTAGCGGAGAATCGCTGCGGTTCTCTCACTCTGGAGACAGGAGGCCCAGTTGATGTCAGCCCCAAATTGGCATTCTGGTATTTAGAAATCCTACCGATTTGGGCGTTAGTTGCCAGAGAAGTTGATCAACACAGCGAGATGATGCAGCCAGTGAAACCAACGAAAGCAGAAATTCAGGCTGCGATGAACAAGCTTGTGCCTGACATCATTGCGCCTAATTTAAGGGTGCTTTTTGTGGCATTAATCCCAGCTTATATAGTGCCGCAGTGCAGCATCACTTTGCGCGTCCGGGCAATCGATTCTGGAAAACGCTTCATGCCGCAGGCTTCACTGATCGGTTGCTTGACCCGGCTGAGGATCGAGCATTGCTGGAGTTTGGCTATGGTGTGACGAATTTGGTTGATCGAGCAACTGCCAGAGCCGATGAACTTGCGCCCGCAGAACTGCTGGCAGGGCATCAGGCGTTGGTGGCAAAAGTGCAGCACTATCGTCCGCAATGTTTGGCGATTTTGGGCGTTTCGGCGTATCGGACGGCGTTTCGGCAACCCAAAGCTAAGATGGGGCGACAGGCTGACTCCTTCCAAAATGCCCTACTCTGGATTTTGCCGAATCCTAGCGGACTCAACGCCCATTACCAGCTTGCCGACTTAAAGCAGGTCTATCAGGAATTGCAGGTGGCACTAACGGATGGCATGGGCTAATCTGGATGATTTTAACGCTCTAATCAAAAAATTCCAGCATTTTTTATTTTGTTCTCAACGTTCCTTCAACGCAAGTAACAGCATATCCGCCAAATTTAATTTTTCCATCGATAATGTGGATGTAAATTCTCCCATCGCGTCCCATTTGCATTCCCTGACGGGCGATATATTCCATTCCGCTTGGCTCAACAAGATTCGAGCGCATCAAAAAAGCAGCGACGCTAACATTTCCACTGCCGCAAACGGGGTCTTCTGGAACGCCTTGAGCCGGGGCAAATGAGCGGACATGCAGTTTAGAAATCCCGTCGTTCGCCTGACCAAACACTGTCACGCCTGTGGCTTGCGTCAGTTGACTCAGTGTGGTTAAACCTGCCATATCGGGCGACAAGTCCGCTACCGTATCAGCATCGCCCAAATCGACAATCAGCCAAACGGGCCCAACATCAATCCTTAAGGGCGGAGTGGCACTTACAGACGGCACGCCCAGCGCTTGGGTCAGTAATCGAAGCGCATCTGGGTTGAGGGGCGTCACTTTTGCCGGAGGAGCCTCAGCCAGAATTTGCTGCCCGACGGAAGTTTGGTGAACGGATAAGGGAATAATTCCAGCTAAACACTCTTGCCGGATTTGACCGTTTTGAGCCACTGCAAACCCACTCTCCAAAACGGCATGGGCGCTGCCAATGGTGGGGTGTCCGGCAAAGGGAAGCTCTTGTTTGGGGGTAAAAATCCGCAGTTGATACTCCGTCTGATCAGAAGTGGACGGCAGCACAAAAGTCGTTTCTGAGAGGTTTGTCCAAGCGGCGATCTGCTGCATCTCCTCGGTGGTTAGCCCCTCTGCTGCAAGAATCACCGCCACTGGATTGCCGCCAAAAGGCGTTTGGGTGAAAACATCAACTTGTTTGAAGGAATATGGCTGGAATGAATCAGGTTGCATAGTTTTGTATAGGTTTAAGCAGAAATGGGAACTTGCAAGATTTGTTCACCTTTGTCGAGATGCAGTTCTTGTACAATTCTATTGGCTTCTTTTGACACTGACCGATTTTTTGACTCCATCTGTTCCCCTTCTCAACCGATCAAATTCCTATGGCAGACACAGAAGCGATTGTTCAGAATTTACTTGAACTGGATGAAGACGAACTCGTGGCGCAGATCGGCATCAAAGCGCAAACCATCGAGCAGGACGCATCTGCTGCTGATCTGGAGAGCTTAGCAGAGCCGATGGCGGTTCCCAGAGCGGGTTGGGATGATATTTTTCAGTTTGGGCAAGGTGTTTTTAGCGATACCAGCGCGAAAGCTTACAAGCTGCTGTGCACGCCGCTCGGAGGCGAGAATGCTGACACTAATGAACTCGTCCAAGAATTAGAAAAACTGCTGGGCGCTAAAACTGCCGAAGCCGCCACTAAAGCCACTACCTTGCTCGCTCCTGTGCTGGTGGGCAGCTTAGGATTGCCCCAATCGCTGGCAGTGCTAATCTCGACGTTGCTCGTCAAACGGTTGGCAAAAGGCGCGTCAAATCTAATTTGCGAAAAGTGGCAAGCGAGTTTAACCCCGACTGCCGAAGCGTCTGCGTCTCTAACTGAATCAACTGTGGCTGAATCAACTGTGGCTGAATCAACTGGTACAGAACCAACCCCCGATCCGGCAGCCTAACTCATACGGTTCACTCATGCGGTTCACTCATGCGGTTAAAAGCCTCTACAATCGAAGCTTCCGCCTCTGAGTTGCCCAACTCCTGAGCGAGATGGCGTGCCTGCTCTAAGCAAACCTTGGCGGATTGCCGTTCTCCTAACGCTGAGTAGGCTAACCCCCCATAGGAAAGAGCTTCCATTTCGCCTCGCCGATCGCCAATCGCTCGATACAGTTCTACAGCCTGCTGATACAGTGAAATCGCCTCCTGCGGTTGACCCAACCGAACGTAGGTGCTGCCCAAGGCATAGCGAGAGCGGGCTTCTCCATAGCGATGCTGCAATTCCTGATAGATTTCCATCGCCCGTAAGTGATAGCCCACGGCTGCTTGATGCTGATCAAGTCGATTATGGGCAACCGCAATATCATTCAGCACTTCTGCCTCGCCGAGTCGATTTCCTGCCGCCTGCACAAGGTTCAACAACTGTTGATCTGCCTCAATCACCCGCTCATGTTGCCCCAAGGTTGAATAGACTTTCGCCAGGTTATTAACTGAGTAAATTTTCTGTTCTTGATTGTCTAAAGTAGCCGCAATTTTCACTGCCTGCTGAAGTAGATCTATGCCCTGCTCTGGCTGTCCTGAATTGTAGTAGGCATAGCCGAGATAGTTGAGAATTTGCACTTCGGAGTGTCGATCGGCAATTTCTCGATACATTTCTAACCCTTGCAGATAGCACTCAATGCCCTGGGGATACTGCTCCTGCGCACAGTAAGCCGCGCCAAGCTGCGCATAGGATTCCGCCTCTTTTCGCCAATCACCCAACTGCTGCACTAACGCCAACTGCTGAAGCCGATAATTGACCGCCTGCTCATAGTCCCCAATCGCGTAGTAGACGCTGCCCAGATTTTTTAGGGGAGCTAGCGCCTCGCGTGGATCGCTCTCAGTGCGGGAGATTTGTAGCGCCTGTTGATATAACTCAATTGCCCTCATATGTTCCCCCAACATATCATCGATCACTCCCAGACTATTCAACACGTTAGCTTCTTCTGCTCGGTTGTTTGTTTCGCGGTAAAGTATCAGCGCCTGTTCTAAAAAATCTTTGCTAGTTTGCGGTTGATCCAAATCCCGGTAAGTCATTCCAAGCCATTCCAAGCATTTGGCTTCACCGTCTCGGTTGCCCACTTCTCGATAAAACCGAGCCGCCTGATGCAGAAATTCAATGCTTTCCTGATGTTGCCCCAACCGACTGTAAACCTCACTCATCCGCCGCAGCGCATCTGCCTCTCCCTGCCGATCACCAATTTCTTGGTAAAGGATTCGGGCTTGCTGGAGGGCTTGAATCGCCGCCTGATATTGCCGCGTGAAAAAGAATTCAGTAAAGCCTTGAGACAAGAGCCGATCGGCTTCTGCTTTTTGTATAGAATCATCGCTAGGCATAGAGACTCCTTGAATACAGCAGGAAAACCGACATTGATTGCTTTGCCAATCATAAACTGCCAGCCTAGATTGAGAGCAAGTAAGCCGATTACAAATCAGCAGAGAAATAAAAGACAATATGACAGAGGGCACGTTTTTATGAACATGCCCCCCCAAATAAACATTATGCTTTTGCTGTTGAGTTGTGTTGCACTCAATAATCAGTCCAACTTTCACTCAGGTATGCCTGTTTCTACAGTCCAGTGCTGCTATCCTGCACTGCTGAAGTGGTGGAGTCAACGCCCATCGGTGAAACAATGTTGCGGAAAAGGGTGATTTGCTGATCGAATTCCAGTCCCCTAATTTGGGTAAACAACTGCTCTGCTGCACCACTCAATTTGTAGTCTGCGGGCATAGGAATGACGGTTCCGTTGTCCATTCCTTGTGCTAAAAGATACCAAAACAACAGCTTAGTGGTGTCGCTGAGAGCACCATATTCGCGGGTAATTAGCGTGTTTTTGTTAGTGATCAGGTCGCGCTGTAGCTGGAGCTGCTCTTCTTGAGAAAGCTCTTTCACCTGATTGAATAATCCTTCTGCGATGGTGGGTGAAACGGTGCTTGCACCCGGAGCGGCAGGCGTCACGGAATTACCCATTTCCTTATAGATGAAATAAAACAGAGCAAGCTGCTGGTCTACATCTAGGCTTTGAAAAGCCGTGACGAGTTCGCTAGAAGCATTCGAGGTTGTGTAAGCCATCGTGTTATTCCAAATTCTTCGTTTGCACTGTAGCAGGGAGAACAAAGCGGCTCAAACCTGCCAAAGGAAGAGTCGTTACCTCAACTCAAGACAGAGGCGGAATGGCAAATCTGAGCCTCCGTTGGGTTGACTGCTGCCTCTAGCTGCCCCTAGTCCTCGTCTTTGGGCATCAAGTCATCGCGGAGGTCTTCGGGCGCTGGTTCAAGCATCTCCGGCGCAACGGCAGGGTTCTCAACGATTTCTCGTGGATTGCCGCTGTAACCGCCCCGGTAAACCAAGTCTCTCGGATCAATGGGTGCTTGCTTAGAAGGGTTTTCCTGATTTTCAGACGGATCTAGCTGTTCTGATTCGGACAAGTGAGCCGATGAGCGCTCTGTTGACTCAGGCATAGATTTAACCTCACCGATGGGATTCACTTTCCAGCGTAGAAACCAATTGCGGTCAACAAAACTACCTTAAGTTATATAGCAGTACTGCTTAAGGTTAGGACGGGGTATAGGGGTGGAACCCCTAGCTGGGCGTAGCCCCCACACCC
>JAAUQT010000177.1 GCA_012033495.1 Cyanobacteria bacterium RM1_2_2
AAGATTTGCCATCATGGGAGAAATCATCTGCCAAACCCGCCCGTACAGATTGTGGTTGCAGAAAGATTTGCCGTATTCAGAGCGATTATTTGCTAAACCCGCCCGTACAGACCATAATTTTTGCAAAAGATGTTTGCCTGATGAAAGCGATCATTTGCTAAACCCGCCCGTACAGATTGCCTGCCAACCGTTGCTATGACGCTAACTCAAGTTTGGGGTGTGCTGCTGATTTTTGCGCTTTGTCCGCTGCTCGGAGGCTTGCCGTTGATCGCCTGGATTACACGCGCCTTCACCGGACAAAATTTAGCCAGCTTGGGAACGGGCAACGTCAGCGTCTCGGCTGCCTTTTATCACGGCGGTAAATTTGTCGGCATTTTGGCTGTTTTATCGGAAGCGCTGAAAGGCATCGTCGCCGTGTTGCTGGCTCGCTCGTTTTTTCCGACCGATCCCGTGTGGGAGGTGATTGCCTTAATTGGGCTAGTGATGGGGCGCTACTGGTTTGCCAAAGGAGCCGGAACCACGAATGTTGTCTGGGGCTATGTTGTCCACGATCCGGCGACGGCGCTCTTGATTGCGATCATTGGCGGCGTGGGATTCACAATTCTGCGCGAACGGCAGGCGGGAAAATTAGGCGTGCTGGTACTGATTCCGCTGATCACAGCTTTGCGCTATCCCTATTCGGGTGAGTTGATCGGAGCCACGATTACCCTCAGTCTGCTGCTAGGCTGGATTTATCAAAAAATTCCAGATGATTTAGATTTGCCTGCCAACCGTGCCCAAACCAATTCTCGTCCTATGTTTCGCTTCTTTCGGGGCGATCGCGCTTTGCAGTCGCTTGACCAACCGCTCACAGCCGAAAAAGTGGGGCAAAAAGCAGCAACGCTCTCTCACCTCAAACGCCTGGGGTATCCTGTACCGTCGGGTTGGGTGCTGCCGCCTGGCGATGATCCGGCTCCCTTTATTGCGGCCCTTGATCCATCTCTCGATCAGCCGCTTGTGGTACGCTCGTCGGCGATTGGCGAAGATTCTGAGACTGCATCTGCCGCCGGACAATACGAGTCGCTGCTTAATATCACCAGTGTGCCTGCCCTAGAGCAAGCAGTTTTGCGCTGTCAGGCTTCCTATAACCTCACGACCGCAGCCCAGTACCGACAAGAGCGCGGTGTAGTAGAAGGCGGCATGGCAGTGATTGCTCAAATTCAAATTCGGGGCGTGTTTTCGGGGGTGGCTTTTAGCCGTGATCCGATTGCGCGTCAGGGAGATGCGGTTGTGGTCGAAGCCTTACCCGGCATGGCATCACAGGTGGTTTCCGGTCAGCGCACCCCGGAGCAATATCGGGTTTGGATCAGTGAAGCGCATCCGACCCTCGATGCCCCTGAAACTTGGCAGCTACCCGCAGACCAGGAATGGCCGAGCGAGGGCAAAGGCACGGTTCCCCAGCGACTGATCCAAGAAGTTGCCCACCTTGCCCGTCAGTTAGAAACTCACTATCACGGGGTTCCGCAAGATATCGAGTGGAGCTACGACGGAAATCAGCTTTGGCTACTGCAAGCCCGCCCGATTACAACGCTGCTGCCCATCTGGACGCGCAAAATTGCGGCAGAAGTGATTCCAGGCTTCATCCATCCGCTCACCTGGTCAATTAACCGTCCGTTGACTTGCGGCGTTTGGGGAGATTTGTTTACGCTGGTTTTAGGCGAACGGGCCCAAGGCTTAAACTTTGAAGAAACTGCGACGCTTCACCACTCCGCCGCCTACTTCAATGCCTCACTGCTGGGCGATTTGTTCCGCCGCATGGGGTTGCCGCCCGAAAGTTTGGAGTTTCTCACCCGTGGCGCAAAGTTCAGTAAACCGCCGCTGACTGCCACCCTGCGAAATGTGCCGGGATTACTGCGGCTGGCAGGGGCAGAATGGCAGTTAAGAAAAGACTTTGAGCAAGAGATGCGCCAGTTTTTCGATCCGGGCTTTGCCGCTCTAGCAAACCAGCCAGATCACCTCCCTCCAGAAGCCTTACTGAGCCGAATTCAGCAAATTCTGGACTTACTCAAACGTGCCACCTATTACAGCATTTTGGCTCCCCTCAGTGCGGCGCTGCGTCCGGCAATTCTGCGGGTTGATCCCACCCAACTCGACAACAGCCAAACGCCAGAAGTCAGCGCAGTGCGGGCAATTCAAACCCTAGCAGAGTCGGTGCGACCGCTGTCACTCAATTTGGAAACGGTTTCGGGCGATGCTGTGTTTGCCGCCCTCGCTGAAACGCCTGCCGGACAAACCGTACTGCGGCAGTTTGAGCAATTTTTGCAGGAGTATGGCTACCTCAGCGAAGTGGGAACCGACATCGCCGTGCCGACCTGGAAGGAAGATCCGCGCCCCGTACAAGCCCTGTTCGCCCAGTTTTTGTTCAATCCGCCCACCGGAGCAACCCAATCTAAGCCGCAACCATCCAACTGGAAACAACGGCAGGCTCAGCAACGGTTGAACCTGAAAGGGCGAGTCACGCAGGTTTATAGCAAACTGTTGGCAGAACTGCGCTGGAGTTTCGTTACCCTCGAACAGCTTTGGCTAGAGCAAGGTTGGTTGGCTCAGTCGGGCGATATTTTCTTTCTCACGTTCGATGAAATTCAGCAACTCATTCGCACTCAAACCCCTGAGTTTCTGCCCAATTTGGCTCAGCGCCGCGACCAGCTAGAGCAAGATCGCCAACTCACGCCGCCCCCTTTGGTTTATGGCAACCTGCCGCCCATGAGAGTTGACCTTTCCAGCCGCCCTGATCGCCTCAGCCCTAACCAATCGCTGCAAGGCATTCCGGCTAGCCCTGGACAGGCAGAAGGGCAAGTGCTGGTGTTACAAAACTTTCAGAATTTTCAAGATCTGCCCCCAATCGATCGCAACACGATTCTCGTAGTTCCCTACACCGATTCGGGCTGGGCAGCCCTTTTGGCGCGGGCAGGCGGACTCATTGCCGAAGTCGGCGGGCAACTCTCTCATGGGGCAATTGTGGCGCGCGAGTATGGTATCCCAGCCGTGATGAACGTCACGAATGCCACTCGGCGATTCAAGAATGGGCAAACCGTGCGAATCGATGGTACGGCAGGAGTCGTCGGCATTCTCGAATCGCTGGAATAAAGACGTTACACTTCATTGCGAATTAAAATTTAAGTCAATCGGAATATGTTACGTTCAATAGCGTTGTGTTAACAGTGCAGCACGTCTAAGAGGGAAAACACTTTGGTTGCTAACTTTGAAATGTTATCTAACTCTCCCACTCGTGAAGATTTGAGTGAATATGTCGCTCACCTTCAGCTTCATATGGCGTTACAAGCTCGAAATTTAGTACCCACGTTAACCAAAACATCCGATAGCCGCGAACAGTTGCTTCATCAAACTCAGGCCGATTTTGAAAAATACGTCTCGCGTCAAGCGGTTTGATATTTTGTTTAATATTTTCTAGAAGGTTGTAGAAGGCAAAGGGCAAGGATCTGAGAGCCAGAGAAATTCCATCGTTTCAAGCTTCTCTCTCCTGCCTTTTACCTTCTGTTGCCTTCTGCCATTGATACCTGAATTTATACCCCTGCTGCCACAGGAAGCGGTTCGTATAGATACTCGAACCAATTACCATCAGGGTCACGACCGTAGAAGGAAGCCGTGCCGTCGCGGTGCTCATGGATGGGCGTAATGTGAACCCCGGTAGCCTGGAGGGTTTCGTAAGCAGTTTCCACTTCTGCCCGATCGTGAAAAATAAAGCCGAAGTGTGGACCAGCTTGAGCATACTGCGGGCTAAGCAACGCTAACCCATCTTCTCCAGCTTTTAAGTAAGCCCAGTCTGCATCTTTCCAAACCAATTCCATGCCCAAATTTTGGTAAAACTGAGCGGCTCGGTCGAGGTCTTCCACACAAATTGCTACGTGTCCAAGACGCTTAATCATATCTAGAATTCAATCCTCAAGGTTCCGAAGGGTTGTCCTACTTAGCTTCTATTCTAGGACAGCCTTAAGAGATCCAACTTGTTACAGAAACAGGTTGCCCAAGTTTGTTTGCCTTCGTTCTTTAGAAGATGTTTGAGTTGAGCAAGCATCTTCAGCACTCTCCATCCACGAATTGGGCTGAAACAGCCAAGGCATCGCAAGCCCGAATTACCCTACTCAATCCTGTAAGTTTAGAATGGCGATTTGTCTCCGTCCCGCAGTCCTAGAAGATCTTCCCGATCTCGTGCCGCTCATTGGTAAAATTTGCGATTTTCATCGATTGCGAGATGCTGCTAGATATAGCTTTTTACCGCAAGTAGAACAGCGCTATCCGAATTGGGTAAAGGGTTTGATCAACGATCCACACGATCTATGTCTAGTCGTTGAGGATAAATCAGAGAACACTTCAGCATCTACTAAACTGATCGCGTTTTTGCTGGCTGAAGTAGAACAAGAAATCCCGATTTATGAACTCAAGGAATATGGGTATATCCACGACCTATGGGTAGAAGCAGAATACCGTCGAGCAGGAATTGCAAAACAGCTAGTCACGGCAGCAGTTGAGCATTTTCGGCAGTTAGGAATTACCCAAATTCGGCTAGACACGCTAGTCAGCAATGCCAGCGCTATTAAGCTCTACCAAACCTGCGGCTTTCGAGCTAGCACAACAGAAATGTTGATTGAACTCTAACTGAACGAACCAGTTTGAAGGCGACGAATTCAGCCCTCAGAACTACAGCGATCCTATGTAGGTTGTGAAATTTGTAGGTTGTGAAATTTAGCCATTTAGATCCCTGGCATCTCGAAAATTTGGGGGATCTTACGCTCATGAATCCTTCAGATTGCGATGTTCAAAATTGCGCTCATTTCAGCATCGCATCATAGGAACAGAGCAGCAAAACTCTCAACCGGAAGATGTTTCCAATTCTGCTAGCCATGTTCCTAATTCCATTCCAATGTCGCTACAAGTGATTGTAATCTGTCTTCAGACAAACCTTCTGCCCAAAGAGCGATCCGACAAATCGTATATGGAGTTAAGTTGAGGCCACAGGCCCAGTCCAAAAAACACTAATAGAGAAGGAGGCATCAACAATGCTACAGCAATTTCGTGAAGTGCCCTGTAGAGTTTTAAAACGCTCTAAATTGTCTGTGGCAAGTGTTGCCATTGGACTAACAGCAGTCGTAGGAACGATAGGAGATGCCACAACCGCTTTAGCAGCAAGTTTCCCTGATATAGAAAACCACTGGTCACAGCCATTCGTGGATCGCCTTAGCGAAGAAGATGTTCTGGCAGGTTACTTAGATGGTACATTTCGTCCGGAGCAGCCTGTTAGAAGGGATGAATTTGCAGCAATTATTCGTCAAGCTTTTAACCAAGAACAGGAACGTCGATTAGCAAGTGGCAGTGTCTATCAGGATATTCCTAGCGATTATTGGGCTGCTCCTGCGATTGAAGAAGTTTACGAAATGGGATTCATGTCGGGCTATCCGGGTGGGGTTTTTCGTCCAGACCAAGAAGTTTCTAAAGTAGAAGCTATCGTCTCGTTGATGAACGTGTTGAATCTACCGCCCAGTGATTCAGGTGTAAGCGTGGGTTCCGTTGGGACACAAACAGAGACTCGCTCAGTGGATCAGCCTGCCCAAAACCAGCCTGCTAATCGCCAAAATGTTCGCACAAAGCGTCCACTCCTTTTTCCGCTTGCGATGACAGCATTAATGCAACCCGTACTTGCGACACAGCGTATTATTCAATCTCCGCCTGCCAGTAACACTCCTGCAACGACAGGTACACCAGCAGCAACAGATGTGCCAGCAGCAGACACGCCAGAGACAGCAACAGCACCCAGCAGCGAAGTGCCTGTCTCTACTCCGCCGGGACAAACTCCGCCTTCTTTCACCGTCTCCAACTATTATCAGGATGCAAATAGCATTCCTCAATATGCAATTGATGCAGTTGCAGCCGCAACTAGAGCAAACGTTGTCGTCAACTACCCTGACCCGACCATTCTCAACCCAACTCAACCTGCAACTCGTGCTGAAGTGGCGGCACTGGTGCATCAGGTGTTTGTGCAGCAAGGTAAGTTAGAGCCGATTGCAGGTGATGTAGAAGCAACACGATATGTTGTTGATAGTCTTCCTGGTGATACTCAGCAATAAGTATCTGTAATATAAGCGTTGATATACAACTTATTGAGTAGACGTATTCCAGACGATTAGGCAATATCGTGAGGGATTAAAATTCGCACATCTGGATTAGGGAGTCCGACTTTTGCTTGCTTAAGGGCGGCAACAATGGATTGCCTTACATTTGAGGCAGTCGCAACAAAGTCTGAGCGGCGTGAGTCAGTCCAAAAGCGCACTTCAACGACAATATCATCCTGTCCTAAATCCTGCACTCGCAGGGTAACGGCTGGTTGGTCTAGTACCCCTGCCGTTGCTTGGGCTGCGGACTGTATCACGGTAATCGCTTTCGGTAGATCGGTATCGTAGCCTAAAAATGCAGACACACTGCCGCGTCGAACAGGAGCAGCCGTATTATTAGTGATCCGAGAAGTAAATACCTCAGCGTTAGGAACAAGCACCACGCGCCCATCATAGGTACGTAGCTGTGTTGCTCTTAGCTCAATTCGCTCTACGTTCCCTTCCGTTTCACCTACAATGATTTGATCTCCTAGCTCGAAAGGACGCAGAAGTAGGATGAGAATACCGCTGACAAAGTTGGAAAGAATATCTTTCAGCGCAAAGCCAATGGCTAAACTGGTTAATCCTAGCCCGGTTGCCACAGTTTGAGGATCGAAGCCAAACGCATCTAGAGCAACAATGATGCCTAAGCTCCAAACGGCATAGTAAGCAACTTGCTTGATTAGATTCTCAACCGTGAGGTCATCAACAAGATGACGGAAGATCATACGCATGAGCCAACGCATAAGTGAAGCAATTGCCCAAAATAATCCAATCACTAACAGCGCCGCTAAAGCACGAGGAACGATGATAATTGCAGATTCTATCAAGCGCCCAAATGCGGTTTCCACCGAGGCTTGCACTTCTGTTGTGAAGCGACTCCACGGTGAAAGTCGCCGTTGGCTCGCTCGGTTCAAAGCATCTTGAAGAGACTGCGACCACTGCACTGCTAGCACATCAACGGTGGTTAAATTGTCTTGTGCATCTGCTTCCGTAACCGTTACCAATGGCACGCTGGCTACCGTGATCACTCGCTCCGCCGAATCTTGGGTTGTTTCAATTTGGGGTGGAGCAATAGCCTCTGGATTCTCCAATAGTCGATTCAACCGTCGCTCAATTTGCTGTGACCTTGCCGTTGCGTCAGTCATTTCTGTGGTGCTGACGCGAAAAATTGCCCGACCATCCAAACGCACCGTGGCTTGTTCAGTTTGGGCAAGTACCGTTGAGCTAATCAAGATGATGCTGAGCAGAGTTGCCAGCATGAGTTGAAAAAATCGTCTGTTTCGTTGAATCCGTTGAATCATATTGGTTGAGTGCTGTGGCTCCTAAACTCTGCCCGACCTCACAATAGAAAACGATGGGAAGATTAGGATGCCCTACTCGTCTGGTTGAAGCAAGAAGTCATTCCTGTAAAACAATAGCAAAATTGTTAGGCTAGCAAGTCTGCGTTTGAGAACGGCATAGCGATTCATCTCATTCAGTTTACCTCAATCCATTTGCTATCCGTAGGCGCGCTGAAGGCTCAGATGGTCGCCTAACATCTTTATTAACATATTTATGTCGTATATTGACGCATTCTGAAAGAGAATCAGTCCACATCATCCTACAGCTAAGGGTATATTTCCTCGGAATCAACAGCGGTGTTTTTCAAACTTTTGGGACAGTTGATCTATGCCTTGGAGCGGTTTCTTGGCAGCAGAGAATTTGATTAACTGTGGAAGCAAATTGAGATATGATATGACGCTTGCTGATAATACTGCATCCCAATTGCTATCCTCAGAAACCCAAAACGTTTTCTCAGCTTACACTCAACTAACAACAGACGATAAGTTAGCGCTGCTCTATTACATTTACGAAGCAATGGGTGAGGCTATCACTCCGGCTGCGCCAACGGCGGCTGATCCAAATCTTGCTCCTAGACTGCTGGGTGATTTTTACAATCTGCCTCAAGAGCAGCAGCTTGCCATCATGCGCCAGATTGTGAACAGCGAAGCGACTGATTATTCTCGTGCTTATGGCGCTCTTGGCTCCAATAATCAACTTTTAGTTTGGTATGGTTGGGCGCAAGGGATGGGAGATACCGTCGTGGATATGCCTGCTGATTACCAATCTACCCAGTCGGTGAACCCAGTTTTGGATCAGATCAAACAGTTAGAATTTCAGGAACAAATTTCGCTGCTACGAGAAATTGCGAGTCGGATGGGACACACTGACGTTCAACCTATCCCTACTCAAGCAGAAACCGGAAAAACTTCGAGTTTATAAAGTTTGTAAGCGTTACGCATTGAGCTTAGGACATAGGGGATGTGGGGGCTACACCCTCAGCTAGGAGTGGAACCCCTACACCCCGTCCTAACCTTAGGCAGTACTGCTGTAGAACAATCTCAAAAGAATGTTCTTTCAATGATTACCTTTTTCTGTATCAGAAATGGACTTCGATGGTGCTGCTGATAGTTTGACCTTTAAGAATTGCTGCTCATTCGAGAGTTGTCGCAAGGTATCAACAAGTATCAACAGATATCAACAGCACATCAACTTCTTCACCTTGCTATCCTTGGCTTTTCATCACCAACTTGCCTCTCGGTATGGGCGGATCGCTGATCAGTTCTGCGGTAATCAAAAGCTGAGATGGATCAGTGCTACACTGCGCTGGAGCCGACCATAGCGTCGATATAGCTCCCGCTGCATTCGTGTTAAATTCACCACAGTAAGCAGGCTGCTGAGCATTTTCAGACAAGGCCCAAAGCCGATAAGCCCGCCCTTCCGGTAGAGGCGGCAGGTTTTGAGCCACCACGAAGACTTGCTGATTTGGAGCAACCACAATGTTGCCAGACGCCTGAGCCGCGTTTTCAGTGCCTTCTAGCGCGTAAAGATCCGCACCGGGTTGTTGAAGGGTTGCAACGATGGCTTGATCTATCTGCGCTGCTTGCCGCAATCTGTAATTGTCGATTCCCAATCCTAGAAGGGCTGCCGCCACCGCAGCAGTCAAGCCAAACCAGCGGGTGATGCGGCGAGGCGAGGTTTTGATCGATCGTGGGAGCGTTTCTGGCTGTGATGCTAACGGCTCTTCAAACAGTTGAGGAATGCCTTGATCTGCTTCAGCCGCAGCCAGAATGGAGTGTTTGAGATAAGCCGGAGGCTCCTGTTCAGGAACATTGTAAGGAATCAACGCCAAAACCTCCTGAAGACAATCGACCTCGGCAGTGAGTTCGGGATGCTCGATTAGCAGTTGTTGCAATGCTTCAACTTCCTCGGAAGCTAGGTTGCCGAGGGTATAGCCTGCAAGGAGATCTTGCCAATTGTCGGGTCGAGCAGAACGGGTCATAGGACAGAAATTAAACGTAGTCCTGTAGGGTTTGTCGAAGCTTCAGCAATCCTTGACGAGAGCGGGTTTTCACGGTTCCTAGGGGAATGTTGAGCCGTTTGGCGATTTCAGACTGGCTAAGTCCCTCATAGTAGGCAATTTCAAGCACTTGGCGCTCGGTTTCGGAAAGTTGGGCTAATGCACCTCGAATCACCTGCGACCGTTCGCCCATAGAAGCTTGTTCTAGAGGAGTGGGCGTATTGGGTTCAATCCGAACTGTGCCCTGTAACCGTTGCAGAACTCGCAGCCGCGCCCCCTTCGATCGCAGTTTATCGATCGCCCGCGAACGGGTCATCGTGGTCAGAAAGCTGCTTAAATATCCGCGCTTCGGATCGTAAGTGTTCCGTCGCCAGAGCGTGAGGAAAACCTCTTGAGTAATATCTTCAGCTTCTTCAGCGTTTTCTAAAATTTTATAGGCCAAGCTGTATACCAGTCGAGCATAGCGATCATAGAGAATGCTCAGAGCATTGACCTGTCCTTCTGCTAAGGCAGTGAGCAAGTCATAGTCTGAAGTTGAAGATGCAGTGGAGCCAAGCGCAGAGGAATCCAAATCCATGTGCTTTGAGAGACAACGCCGAAGTTAGGTAGGAAGCAATTGAGCACCAGTAGGCTTACCCAACACCGATTGACTCTACTAGATACGCTGTTAAAGTGCAATTGGATTGATCAGCGAATCGATTCTCAGACTATGCTCAGACTGAGGAGATTTCTAAGCAAAGATATCTCGCTGGGTTGGGGCAGGGTTCGCCGAAGGCTGGGGTGTCAGGCAATGATTTCATGACCCAACCTGCCCTTATGCGATGCGGTTTCGCTTCAGGAGTTGAAAACAGGCAGAATGAACGCCAGAATAATGCCACCTATCACAACCCCTTCGATCACCTTCAAGAGCAAACTAGAGTGTTTCACTTTAATTCCTTGTAGCCAAGAACGTGGGGCATCCTCGTCCCGCAATTTCCAACGAAACATGGACACTAACAATGGCACTCCACCAACTTTGGCTCCCATCAGCAGATGCAACGCGAGGCTAATCAATACACACATCCACGCCACTAAATGAGCCAGATACCATTGACGATGAATTTCTCCAGCCGGAAGCCATTCTTCTTTCATCATTCGGCCCGTCACGACGGAAAACGTTGCTGCAAGCAGCATTAATGTATTGGCAAAGCGATGAATTGAGATCCACCAAACCGGCTTACCTAGCTGCTTTAACTGTCTGAAGGATTGCTCTTGCACCAAACGACGATAGCCCAGATGAAAACTGTACAGGGCAAAAACGGGGAACAGTATGAGGAATGTCAGCGCGATAGTACCATGAATGCCCTGAATGTCTTCAAGTGTAGGCAAATCAAGACTTCCCCAACGCTTGTCATAGGTGTTGTAAACCCAAAAACCTGAAATCAAGGCTAAGAGAGTAAGGATTGCAGCAGCACCGTGCAAGAGTCGTAGTAGAGCAGGTTGATATGGACTAGACTGTGACATACCAAAATTTGTTCTAACGTCGTGTTTTTTTGGACTATAGCAGAATTGAGGAGTTTATATCCAGAGGCTAACTACAATCAGTAGATCGCAAATTCATCAGGGAACGGATAAATAGATGGCTGTGAATGGAGGGAAATGCCGTTCAACAGCATGGCAGAGGAATTCCAACATGGTTTTGAGGCTAAACAGAGAACGATAAACGAC
>JAAUQT010000178.1 GCA_012033495.1 Cyanobacteria bacterium RM1_2_2
AATTTAACCACCCATCATTCCCATATCTTTCTGGATGCGTTTGTGGTTATGCCAAACCATATTCACGGCATTATTGTAATTGTTTCGGATCGAGGCGGAACGAATGACGTGGGGACGGTCGCGGCAACGGATGGCGTGGGGGCGGGTTTAGCAAATATGCCTTCCGATCTGACGGATGATCCATCAGCAAAACCCGCCCCTACCAACCCAATGGATTTGACGGATGATCTATCAGCAAAACCCGCCCCTACCCTGGCACACGCACCGATTATTTCCAAATATCACGGGATTCCCGAAATCGTTCGGGGGTTTAAAACGTTTTCGGCTCGTCGAATAAACAAAATCCGACGCACAGCAGGAATTCCAGTCTGGCAACGCAATTATTATGAACACATCATTCGAGATGAGCAGGCATGGCAAAATGTTCGGCAATACATTTTTGTGAATCCGGCAGTTTGGCAGGAGGATCGGTTATTTTCTGAACAGTAAATCAGCCTCTAAAACAAGAAATAGCGCTGCGCCATCGGCAACACGGTGGCGGGTTCGCAGGTCAGGAGTTCGCCGTCGGCGCGGACTTCGTAGGTTTCGGGGTCTACTTCCATCTGGGGCATGGCATCGTTGAGCTTCATGTCGCGTTTGCTAAGTTGGCGAATGTTGGAGACGGCAACGGCGGTTTTTTGAAGGTTCAGGCGCTCTGGAATCTGATTTTGAGGGCAGTTTGGGAAACAAAGGTGAGAGAGGTTGCGGTCATTGCGCCGCCAAAGCTGGCAAACATCGGTCGCATATGGATGGGTTGCGGTGTGGGAATGCTGGCATTGGCGTCACCCATCTGCGCCCAGGCAATCAGTCCGCCTTTCAGCACAACTTCGGGTTTAACGCCGAAGAAGGCAGGCTTCCAGAGGCAGAGATCGGCGAGTTTCCCGGCTTCTACTGATCCAACATACTGGGCGATGCCGTGCGTGATAGCAGGGTTGATGGTATACTTCGCAACGTATCGTTTAGCACGGGTATTGTCATTCCGATCGGTATCCTCAGCTAATACACCGCGCTGTTCTTTCATTTTGTGGGCCGTTTGCCAGGTGCGAAGGATGACTTCTCCGATCCGGCCCATCGCCTGTGAGTCAGAAGCAATCATACTAAACGCGCCTAAATCATGCAGAATGTCTTCGGCGGCGATCGTTTCCCGACGAATCCGCGATTCGGCAAACGCCACGTCTTCAGGAATGCCGCGATCGAGGTGATGGCAAACCATCAGCATATCCAAATGTTCTTCTAGCGTATTCACGGTGTAGGGTCGAGTCGGGTTCGTAGACGAAGGCAACACATTCGCTTCACCGCACACTTTAATGATATCGGGTGCATGTCCGCCGCCTGCCCCTTCCGTGTGGTAGGTGTGAATGACGCGGTTCTTGAAGGCAGCAATCGTGTCTTCCACAAATCCAGCTTCGTTGAGCGTGTCGGTGTGGATGGCAACCTGAACGTCATATTCGTCCGCAACCGCGAGGCAGGTATCGATCGTGGCGGGTGTGGTTCCCCAGTCTTCGTGCAGTTTCAGCCCCACGGCTCCGGCTTCGACTTGCTCGTTCAGTCCTTCCGGTTTGGCGCTGTTGCCTTTGCCAAGCAGACCGATGTTCAGCGGAAAAGCATCCATCGCTTGCAGCATCCGATAGATGTTCCACGGGCCAGAAGTACAAGTAGTAGCGTTCGTGCCTGCTGCCGGGCCAGTGCCGCCGCCGATCAAAGTCGTGACGCCCGACGCGATTGCGACCTCAAACTGCTGTGGACAAATCATGTGAATGTGAGAGTCAATTCCGCCTGCGGTCAGGATCATGCCTTCTCCGGCAATTACCTCAGTGCCAGGCCCAATAATGATCGTTACGTTATCCTGAATGTAGGGGTTGCCCGCCTTGCCAATGGCGTAAATGTTGCCGTCTTTGATGCCCACATCCGCTTTGACGATGCCCCACCAGTCGAGAATCAGCGCGTTTGTGATCACTGCATCCACCGCACCATCGGCATTGCTGATTGGCGATTGTCCCATGCCATCCCGGATCACCTTCCCGCCGCCAAACTTCACCTCATCGCCGTAGGTCGTGTAATCTTGCTCTACTTCAATGATCAGGTTAGTGTCAGCGAGCCGGACTCGATCACCGACCGTGGGGCCGAAGGTTTCAGCATAGGCGCGGCGGTTCATCCGATAACTCATGGGGGCAACTCCTCAGTCCTTCTATTTCAATCCTGCGGTACGGGATAAGGCTAAAAGATAAGACTAAAGCAAGACTGGCATAAATGCACCCCATTTCTAGACACATGTGATGAATCCCCAATTTTTATGGGTCTTTCAGCTAAGCGCCAACTTTTCTCAGCCAAATTTCATTTGATCCCGTCAAACATCGCCTAATTTAGAAACAGTCGGATACAACAGCAGGACGTGCTTAAAGCTACCGATAGCAGATGCCACACTGTTCAGGCTGCCACAGGATTTGATTGCACAGACCTGATTGCCTTTATCTAGTTGCCTTTGAGCCAACAACCACGCCATGAAAAAACGATACCTTCTACAACTCGGTGCGGCAACAGTGGGAACTGTCCTGCTGTCGCGCTACCTCTCTCCTCGCTCCCAAGCCCAAACTGCCAGCGGTGAATTTGACAGCAATTTTGAAATTGTCAAAACCGACGCAGAATGGCGCAGAATTTTGACCTCAGAGCAGTTTTATGTGCTGCGGCAACACGGTACTGAATCCCCCTACAGTAGCCCTTTAGACAAGCAGTTTGCTGACGGCACCTATGCTTGTGCAGGCTGCGAGTCGCCCGTTTTTTCCTCAGAAACCAAGTTCAACAGCGGCACAGGCTGGCCAAGCTTTTACAGACCCATTCAAGATGCTATCGGCACTTCCGAAGATCGCTCGCTGCTGATGGTTCGCACTGAAGTTCACTGTCGTCGCTGTGGCGGGCACCTCGGACATGTGTTTGACGACGGCCCACCCCCAACCGGACAACGCTATTGTATAAACGGTGCGGCGCTGAAGTTTATCGCCAGCTAACGATCTATTTGCCCCTATTTGCCCCTTTCAACCATCCCATCCACCCATCCCCATCCACTCAAACAGGACTCCCAACCCATGATGCGTAATTCCCTTTCTCGTTCTCTATTGCTCACCTTATCGATTCTTGTTGTCACGGCTGGCATTGCCTTTGCTAGCGGCAGATCTCGTCAAATACCTGCGACTGTGCCCACTCCAGCCATTGATATTTCTGCTGCCAACGCCACCGGAGAGCAAACTGCTGTATTTGCAGGCGGCTGTTTTTGGGGCATGGAAGGCGTATTTGAGCATTTGAAAGGCGTCTCGGAAGTGCTGACGGGCTATGCGGGCGGCAGTGCTGATACAGCCACCTATCGGCAGGTGAGCGCCGGCAGCACAGAACATGCCGAATCAGTTCAAATCACCTACGATCCGAGCCAGATTTCCTATGGTGAGTTGCTGAAAATCTACTTCTTTGTGGCGCACGATCCGACGCAGCTAAACCGACAGGGGCCCGATCACGGCGTCCAATATCGTTCTGCAATTTTTGCTGCCGACGATGAGCAACAGCAGGTTGCCCAAGCTTATATCGAACAGTTAAACGATGCAGACGTGTTTGAGCAGCCCATTGTGACTCAGGTGGCTCCGCTTGACGAGTTTTACGCTGCTGAAGACTATCACCAAAACTTCATCAAGCGGAATCCCTTGCACCCTTATGTGGTTGTGCATGACCTGCCGCAGATTCGCCAACTGCAAGCTCAGTTCCCGGAGATGTATCAGCAGCAGTAGCGGGTTGATCAAAACTAGATAGAGGTCAAGACTAGATAGGTCAAAATCGCTCTGAAGGCAGAAGATCAGGCAAGGGGGACTGCGCTAAACCAGCTAGAGTCCCCTTTACTTTTCGTTTCCGAGGCGTTTCTGAGGCGTTATAGCATTTCTCTAAATTAACGTTACAGATTTTGAAGGGGCGGTATTGCCTGCGGAAAGGCTACGCCAACGCAAACCACCCTTACGGGAGCGATTCGGTGTAGTCCAGATTTAGAGAATTGGTATTACCGTGCAATTATCCCTTCCTGATCCAGAGCTTCAGCGTAAGGCAATTTTGATCCATGATCGCCTCTGTAGGGTGTATGGCTGCCCAATTGCCTACTTTCATGATCTTGATCCGCTGAGTGAGTTAATTTCGGCGTTGCTGTCTCACCGGACGAAAAATGCCGACTCTCATCGGGCCTTTCAGCAACTCACGCGCCAGTTTCCGACATGGGAGGCTGTCCGAGATGCCCCCACCGCCGAGATTGAAGCGGCGATTTCTAGCTGTACGTGGGCAGAACAGAAAGCGCCTCGGATTCAGCAAGTTTTGCAATTAATTGGCGAACGCATAGGCGAACAGAGGGAAGAACCGTGGTCGCTTAATTTTTTGACAGAACTGCCCGTTTCTGAAGCCAGAGCTTGGTTAGAATCCTTGCCCGGTGTGGGGCCCAAGACCAGTGCGGCGGTGCTGTCTTTCAGTAATTTGCGTCGTCGCGCCCTTGCCGTCGATAGCCACCATCATCGGGTTGCGGTGCGGTTAGGGCTAATTCCCGCTAAGGTTGCCGTCGCGCCTGCCCATGCCATTCTGGAAGCGCAGTTGCCTGCCAATTGGACAGCCCAACAAGTCTACGATAACCATGAGGTGATGATGCTGCATGGGCAAAAGTGCTGCTTCTACCGCAACCCTGCCTGCCATCGCTGCACCGTTCTAGACCTATGCCCATTTGGACAAACTCGCCAGTCATCTTGTTTGTAATCAAGTGTAAACGGTAAAGCTATGTACCATCCAAAAAATATTTAAGTTAGTAGGCACAGAACTTATAAAGAGACGTGATTTAGGCAACACTCATTTCGATGATGACTGTGATACTTTCTCGATAAATCAGTGATTCATCGCTCAACACATTTCTAGTATTGATTCGTAGTAGTTGTTAGCAATCTCTACAAAGAGATTGTTTTACAGTTCTTGCTGGTCTGAATTAACGAACAAAGCGTTGCAAAAAATTTTAGGTGTGAGGATATGTTAAATAGAGTGTGGAATCAACTGCTGGTAGCACCAGCCTGCATCAGTGTATCGTTGATCATGGCTGCGGCTGCATCGGCATCTGAGGTGACAGTTCCAGCGGTAGAGTCTTCTCAAGCGGCGGCGCTGCAATGGTCTGAGTCGATGACTGAAGCAACGACATCACCATCTGATATTGCTTTAGAAAATCAACCAAATTTACCAGAGGCAAGCCTTCAGCCTGGAATTGCAGAACAGCCTGTGATTACAGAACAGCCATCCCTGACAGCAGATGCGGCCATTCTGGATGCAATGACGCAATACACGAATACCAACGTGGATGCCTACAGCAGCGACCCGATGGCGCAGGTCACTTCCATCACCCAATTTTCTGACGTTCAGCCTACGGATTGGGCGTATCAAGCGCTTCAATCTCTGGTGGAACGATATGGTTGTATTGTCGGTTATCCAGATGGAACCTATCGCGGTCAGCGTGCTCTGACTCGATTTGAGTTTGCCGCAGGGATGAACGCCTGTTTAGATCGAATCAGCGAGCTTTTGGCAGCTTCCACCGCAGATTTAGCGACCAGAGAAGATTTGGCTACGCTCCAGCGGTTGCAAGAGGAGTTTGCTACCGAATTAGCTGTTCTGCGGGGTCGAGTCGATGGGCTAGAAGCTCGCACTTCTGAACTGGAAGCCAACCAATTTTCTACAACCACCAAGCTGTCAGGAGAAATCATTTTCGGCGTAGCGCAAGCTTTTGGCGGCGGTTTGGATGACGATGATGATGACGACGACGATGACAACGACGATGATGATGGAACCGACCTCAACAACCAAGTGCTGGCAGCAGGTCGGACGCGCTTAACGTTTGATACCAGCTTTTCGGGCGAAGATCGCTTGAGAGCACGCATTCAAGCCGGCAGTTTCGGACGCTTCAACACCACCGATGACGAAGGCAACACGGTTTTAGGAAATGAAGCTCGCTTTGGCTTTGATACAGATACCGATAACCAGTTTGAAATCAACCATCTGTCCTACTTGTTCCCGGTTGGCGACGCAATCACCGTCATGGCGGCGGCTGAAATGAGCCATTTTTTGTATTTTGACTTTATTAATCCAGCGACTCCATTTTCCAGCAGTGGACGCGGCGCAATTTCTCGCTTTGGGCGCTTCAACCCGATCTACCGATTAGGGACAGGAACGGGCGCAGGGATCTCTTTCGACTTCATCGATCAAGTGGGCTTGCAGTTCGCTTATCTCGCTGGAGATGCAGGCAATCCGAGTGAGGGGGCAGGCTTATTGAACGGCGACTATGGCGCTCTGGCACAGTTGACGATCCAGCCATTCGACGACTTGACGCTGGCTCTAACCTACATCAACTCCTACACCGGCACAGACGACGACGGAGAAGGGATTGGGCTAATCAGCGGCACAGGCAGCAACCGCTCACGGGTACGAGCCGATACGCCAACCGTAACCAACTCTTACGGCGCTTCTCTCAACTTCGAGGTTGCCGACTTCGTGCAAATCGGCGGTTGGGCTGGCTTCTCAGCAGTGCGAGCCATTGAAACAGGCGATGCTGACGTGTGGAACTATGCCGGAACCCTCGGTTTTCCTGGCTTGGGCGGTGATGGCAACCTGCTCGGTTTTATCGTTGGCATCCAGCCCCGCTTGACGGGCACAACTGGCTTCACGGTCGAGGGGCGTCGCAGTGATCCAGATACCGGGCTGCATGTTGAAGGGTTTTATCGTTATCAACTCAACGATAACATCAGCATTACACCTGGCGTCATTTGGCTGACTGCTCCAGACCACAACAACGACAACGAAGATGTGATAGTTGGCGTACTGCGAACCACCTTCACCTTCTAACCAAGCCGACCCAACTTGAATCAATCACCTTCATCACAGACCTGCGGCGTCCCTCAACCCGCAGGCTTTTTTTTGCAACGCTTGCAGGAGGCATAAAATATGAGCGAAAATTAAGAAGTGTAAAGATTATAATTTGTGATGCAAATCGGTCAGTCTATCTCGAAACGAGTTGTGGTAATTGGAGCCGGAATTGGCGGCTTGACGGCAGCCGCTCTGCTCGCTCGGCGTGGCTACTCGGTGTTGGTGCTCGATCAGGCAATTGTGCCCGGTGGATGTGCCTCTACGTTTCAGCGCAAAGGGTTCACCTTCGATGTGGGCGCAACTCAAGTCGCCGGACTTGAACCCGGAGGCATTCATCATCGCATTTTTTCGGAACTCGAAATTGACCTGCCTGCCGCGACGCCTTGCGATCCTGCCTGTGCCGTTTACCTGCCAGGAGAAACACAGCCGATCAGCGTTTGGCGCGATCCGCAGCGCTGGCAAGCCGAACGTCAGCAGCAGTTTCCGGGCAGCGAACCTTTCTGGCAGTTACTCGCCGATTTGTTTCGTCATAGCTGGGCGTTTCAGTCGCGTGATCCCGTCCTACCGCCGCGCAGTCTGTGGGATTTAGGACGATTGGTGCAGGCAGTCCGACCGGATACACTGCTGACCGTTCCTCACACTTTTACCACCGTTGGGCAGATGCTCCGCGCCTATGGGCTGCTCGATCGTCGCCTCAAAACTTTTCTAGATATGCAGCTAAAGCTGTACTCTCAAGTCGATGCCGATCAAACGGCTCTGCTCTATGCGGCCACCGCGCTGAGTGTGTCTCAAGAGCCTCAAGGACTCTACCATTGCAGGGTAGTATGCAGGAGTTGAGCCATGCCCTTATCAAAGCTTTAGAACGAGATGGCGGCAAGCTGTTAATGCGCCATACAGTACGACGAATTGAGACTGAGAATCATCAAGTAACGGCTGTAGAAATCCATAACCAAAAAACAGGTGAAGTTTGGACAGAAGCAGCCGATCACATTGTTGCGAACGTCACCGTGCAAAACCTAGTTCAACTTTTGGATACGCAAGCGCCTAAAGGATATCGCCATCGAGTTGATAAGTTGCCTCCCAGTTCCGGTGCGTTCGTGATTTACTTAGGCGTGAAACAGGCAGCCCTGCCGCCCAACTGCCCGCCCCATTTGCAGTTCCTTTACGACTACGCAGGCCCAATTGCGGAAAATAACTCGCTGTTTGTTTCGGTGAGCCATCCGGGTGATGGTCGCGCTCCAGAAGGACATGCCACGATCATTGCGTCGTCCTTCACCGATCCACAAATTTGGTGGCAGCCGGGAGAAGAGGCTACAAGCCGATCGGCTTATCAAACTTTGAAGCAACAGTACACCAATCAGGCAGTGGCGCGGCTCTCTAGCTTCTTCAACCTCACGCCCGAAACGATCGTGCATCTGGAGGCAGCTACTCCGCGCACGTTTGCCCGCTACACCGCCCGCGACCAAGGCATCGTCGGTGGCATCGGTCAGCGCGTTTCGACGTTTGGCCCGTTTGGGTTTGCCAACCGAACGCCTATACCGGGGCTGTGGCTGGTCGGTGACTCAACGCATCCTGGCGAGGGAACGGCAGGCGTCAGCTATTCTGCCCTAACGGTGGTGCAGCAAATTGAAGCGAGTTGACGTTAAGTTTCGTCTGGCTTTCTCTAAATTCTTGTAAAAAAACATCAAGCTTGGCTGAAGCTGCTTCTGTTTGTAGACAGCATCCCTGTATTATCGAAACTCCTGACGATATCGAAGCATCGAGTCCATTATTCGATTTTGTCAGTATCATAGTGCGATGAATGGCGTTGATTCTGCTCAATAACGCTGCTCCATCGTGTGATATTTGAGTGTTCACCGAATGTTTGCCCTATCCCTCATCCCCCTCATTCTGCCTGCCCTGTTATTTGTCCTCTGCTTGGGGGCGCTCTGGTTCTACGGATACACGCTCTACGCAACGATCGATTACCTGAGCCATCAAGACGGCACCATTGATCCAGATTTTCAGCCGCCCATCACCATTTTGAAACCGCTGTGTGGGCTTGATCCAGATTTATATGCCAATCTAGCCTCCTTCTGTCAGCAAGACTATGCCAAATATCAGGTTATTTTTGCCGTCCAGCGGGCAACTGATCCCACTATTGGAGTGGTGCAGCGATTAATCCAACAGTTTCCCGAACAGGATATTCAGCTTGTGATTGAGGATCAGGCAGTGGGAGGCAATCTCGTTGAAATTCCAGTTGGAAGCAACCCAAAGGTCAACCGTCTGACAAATGCCGCAGCCCTCGCTAAATACAAGCTATGGGTGATTGCAGAGAGCCACATTCGAGTCGGACGCGACTACCTGCGACAGGTGGTGCAACCTTTGCGTTATCCGGGTGTAGGAGTGGTGACTTGCCCCTATCGCTCACAGGCAACTGGCTGGCTGGCAACGTTGGAGGCGCTAGGCACCGCAACCGAACTGCACCCAGGGATGTTGGTAGCTCACAAACTGGAGGGAACGAATTTCACAGTTGGGCAAACGATGCTCATTCGCAAAACGGTGTTAGAAAAGATTGGCGGCTTCGACCCCATTGCAAATCACCTAGCAGGCAATTATCAGCTTGGCAAATTACTAACGACCGTCGGCTATCGCGTCTGCTTGTCTCACTACATCGTCGAACATCGGTTAGGGCGCGGTTCGTTCGGAAGCGTATTTCAGCGGCAGTTGCGGTGGGCCCGCGAACTTCACCTTGCGCACCCGTGGGATCTTTGGGCAAGATTACCACCTTCGGTACGGTGATCAGCCTACTGCTGTTGCTGGTTTCTGGCGGCTCAATTTTGGGTTGGACAATGGTAGGAGCCACCTGGTGCGCTCGCTTACTGATGGTGAACGTGATCAGCATGGCGTGGTTAAAAGATTGCCCCACACAGCGCTATTGGTGGCTGCTGCCAGCCTATGATTTGTTGAGTTTTGGTGTCTGGTGCTGCGGGCTGATTGGCAGTCTGATTGAATCACAAGGGCAGCGGTTTCGGTTATTGCCCAATAGCAAGCCCCAACCAACAGCAGACTCAAAAGACTATGTGCCTGTGTTAGAAAAAATTTAGGCCAACATGAATAGGCAGATCTTGTTCCAACTTTGGCAAGGGTGATTGGCTGGATGGACGGGGGGCAAAAATGCACAAACTTCTCATGTTTAATGATGAAAACTACTTGCGTCGGGCGTTGACCCATCGTTCTTACGCAAATGAACATCCTGAAGAACCAGGAAATAATGAGCGGTTAGAGTTTCTGGGTGATGCAATCCTCAATTTCATCAGCGGTGAGTATCTTTATCAACTCCGCCCCGAAATGGGAGAGGATGAGATGACACGCCGCCGATCAGCACTGGTGGATGAGAAACAACTAGCTCGATTTGCGCTTGAAGTTGGATTAGATTTCAGAATGCGGTTGGGACAAGGTGCAATCAAGGAAGGGGGTTATCAAAATCCAAATCTACTAAGCAGTACCTTTGAAGCGGTTGTAGGTGCTTACTATCTGGATCACAAGCGAGATATGGCAAGGCTTCGCCCCTTAGTCGAAGAATTATTCGACTCTGTACCTGAAGATGTTGTTATCGTTCGTTCAAGCATAGACTCAAAAAATCGCTTACAGGAATTTGCCCAAGCCAACAGTGCGACGGCTCCTCCGAAATATGCCACAGAAAAAATTGGCGGCATGGATCACGCTCCAGAGTTCATCGCCAAAGTTTACATAGATGAAGAACTCTTCGGTGAAGGTCAAGGTCGCAGTAAAAAAGATGCAGAGAAGAAAGCTGCGGATGATGCATTACTCAAGTTAAAACAACGTGGGCTACTTTAGCAAATTAAGGTGACTAAGGAATGGGAATTCAATCCGTTCGATCGGGGGTTGAGGCGGGTTTTGCGGTCACATCGATTGCCGGATGCCCATGGATCTGCTCAACCCGCCCGTCCAGTTGACGGATTGATTCAATCCACGATCCTAATTCAGCCTCATCCTATCAATCTAGAGCAATGTAGCAATCTGCTCAAGGGGTGACAGAGAGGCTAGAAGGTAGACTCAATCAAGCGCATGGCTCGCAGACCTCGCAAGAAAAAAGTCCGTTTCTGCGGCTTGAGTTGCATCAACTGCTCTGCCCATTCTGACCAAATAT
>JAAUQT010000179.1 GCA_012033495.1 Cyanobacteria bacterium RM1_2_2
GCCAGCAGTGGTGACAATTGCGCTGGCGATTGGGGCACGTCGGATGCTGAAACGCCATGCTCTGATTCGCAAGCTGCCTGCCGTAGAAACGCTTGGTTCTGTCACCACCATTTGTTCTGATAAAACTGGGACGCTGACCGAGAACCGAATGACAGTGACCATTCTTTCGCTGGCGGGTAAACGAATTGACCTGCGCGAATCCTATGCTCAACTGACTTCTCGCTTAGATGGTCACAAATCTGGCTTTCAGGCAGGGCAGGGCAGCGAAATGGAGCCAGATCTAACCCTAACGCTGGTCGGCAGCGCGCTGTGTAATAACGCCAACGTTGAGGCTGAAGCTGAGAATCCAAATCAGAATCCAAATCAGAATTCAGAAGATCAACCGAAGGCAATGGGCGACCCCACGGAAATTGCCCTAGTTGTAGCCGCCGACCGCATGGGGCTGGACAAAGACGAACTCGAAAAGCTGTTTCCCCGCATCGCGGAAGCGCCGTTTGACTCCGATCGCAAACGCATGACGACAATTCACAAATTTGGCGACTGGGAGTGGCAAGGTCAGGTGGCGCAACAAATTTCTAGCCTCACCGAACTCAGCCCCGCGAATCACATTGCTTTCACCAAAGGCGCCGTGGATAGCCTGCTCAATGTCACAACCCAAGTGTGGCAGGACAATCGCCCAGAACCCATCACCGACGAATGGATCGAGCGCATTCATGCCGAAAACGACCGCATGGCAGCGATGGGAACACGGGTCTTGGGGGTGGGGTTTCGCTGGTTGGATCAGCCACCGCCAGAAGGAAAAGCCCTCTCAGTGGAACAGGATTTGATTTTTGTCGGGTTAGTGGGCTTGCTCGATCCGGCTCGCGCTGAAGCCAAAGAAGCCATCCAGACTTGCACTCAGGCGGGCATCCGCACTGTGATGATTACCGGCGATCATCCGCTGATGGCGAAGCACATTGCCGAAGAGCTTGAGATTACCCGCGATGGGCGATACCTGACCGGACAGCAGTTGCATCAGCTTTCGGTGTCTGAACTTGAAAAGCAGGCAGGCTCGGTGTCGGTGTATGCCCGCGTTTCACCAGAACAAAAGCTGAAAATTGTAGATGCGCTGCAAAAGCAAGGGCAAATTGTTTCGATGACTGGAGATGGGGTCAACGATGCGCCTGCCCTCAGTAAAGCGAATATCGGCGTGGCGATGGGAATCACCGGAACCGATGTCGCCAAAGAAGCCGCTGATATGGTGTTGCTGAACGACAACTTTACAACGATTGTGGCTGCCGTCGAAGAAGGGCGCGTCATCTACGACAACATTCGCAAATTCATTCGCTATACGCTTACTGGAAATACGAGCACCGTTGTTTTGATGTTATTTGCGCCGTTGCTAACCATGCCTCAACCGCTGAAACCAACGCAAATTCTGTGGATTAATCTCTTGGCAGATGGCTTGCTGGCGCTGGCGTTGAGTGTTGAACCGGGCGAAAAAGACGTGATGCAGCGTCCGCCCTATCCACCGAATGAAAGCGTGTTTAGTCGCGGTGTGGGCAGAGATATTATCTTATTCGGGGTGCTGGTAGGGTTGGTGCTGCTGGGGTTGGGCTACTACGGCTGGACAAACGAATGGCAGAACTGGCAAACGACTGTCTTTGCAGCGCTGGCTTTCTCGCGGATTTTTCTAGCATTGGCGATGCGGTCGGAGCGCGATTTACTGATTCAGAAGGGGCTGTTTAGCAACAAACCGATGCTGGGAGCCGTGCTGCTGACCTTTACCCTTCAGCTTGCCGTGATCTTTACGCCGTGGCTTCAGTCGATCTTTGAATCCGCTCCTCTAACACAGCGAGAGTTGTTGATCTGCCTCGCAGTGAGCACCGTGGGATTCTGGCTGGTGGAGGCGCAAAAACTGTTCTTCCGCCGGAAGCCGAGGCAAAAATCGGTCGTCAATTAATAAGTTCAATCATTAAGTTGAGCGGCTGTAAACCACCTTTGAACATCACCAAGATTTTTCAACAGACTGCTGCGACCGGGTTGTTCTGTCGCCGATCCATGCTTTTCAGTCGTCTTTAGGAGTGGTAATCCAGAAAATCAGTCAATATTACGACTGGGTATTGACGATTTTTTGACTGGCAGTGCATACTGTTTTCAGGTAGCAAAAAGCGGTAGTGAGTAAGAGCGCCACCGCCCAGAAAGTTTTTAGTCGATTAGGCGGATAGCCATCAAGCTAGTCCACTTACTTGACTGTTTATTTATTTTTCTATGCTACCTAACAAACCCTAATTTTGGAGAACTAAAGATGGAAAAGAGCGTACAGTCAGGTGCGGAAATTGTTGTGTTGCAAACTGAGTCAGAAGCGCAGCAGCAAGCATTTGCCGATGCCGCTACATCAGGCGCAAGGGTTCATTTAACTCATGTTTACGAACAGGGAAGGCGAACCCATCTCACAATGTCTATGCCAAACAAGCTAATTATTGAAATGGCAAAGCTGAACTCAGCAGATAAAAAAGATAACAGAGCAGATGTTGATGAGTTTGTGAATCGCCCTATTGATTCTCGCCACGTTGATGAAATTGCTCGTTACCTGTTGGAGCGTGACAACTACATTTTACCTGCGTTTACGTTCAACTCAAGAAGTCCATTGCGTGTTTATGCTTATGGGAAAGGTGCTGTCAAATTTGGTTATGCTTTGTTACCAACTGATCCTGAACTTTACGTCACTGACGGGCAACACCGAATCAAAGCACTTGAGAAGGTTCGTAGTGAGAAACCAGACATCATGAACGATGGGGCAACAGTTGTAATCGTACAAGAAGAGGACCTTTCCCAAATTCACCAAGATTTTGTCGATTGCGCTCGTTCTAAGCCCATCTCGCCGTCAATGCTTACCGCGTTTGATGCTCAAAGCCTTCTACCGAATTTCACTAGAATTTTGTCAAAGGAATCTGTGCTTTTCCAAGGCAGAATTGACATGATTTCTAGAACTTTAGGAAAATCTCCATACTTTCTGTTCACCATGAATCAGTTGCGTATCTGTGCTGCTGAGTTTCTATTCGGCTCAAGTGCAAAGAGGGACATTGAATCGCGTTCACCAAGGCTACTACAAAGCTCAGAAGACAGGCAGGAAGCTTTAGATAAAGCAATTAGCTTCTATCATCGTTACGCTGAATTCAGTGGTGCTTGGAGTCCGCTGCTAGAACCTGCGGAAAAAACAAAAAGAGTCGACCTCTATGAACTCCGTCAAGAAAGGCTTGACTTCAATGTTACTGGGTTTCAGGTCGTTAGTAGGCTTGGTCATTTTCTGATGTTTGGTGAAGCATTTATCAACCTGACAGAGGAAGAACAAGAAGATATAATTCAAGCTATTGCCGACGTGAATTTTGAGCGTAATGCTGATTTATGGAAGGATAAAGTTGTAATGAACGGTCGCCTTTTAACCCAACGGGCTGTAATTGATGATGCAACTAAACTTGCAGCAGATGAGGTTATGAAACAGACTGGCATTAACTTGATTGAGCGCAATAAACTGGAAGCCCTTGTCTAGTTTTCACAAATAGAACCCGACGAATCGCATCTTAACCCTGAAATCTACTTCTGGGTCAAGGTGCAATTCTGTTGCTGAATGCTGACGGTTAATTTTTCGGGTGCATCCCAACCGAGAACTAGGCGGCATAACAATGAGTTGAGCGGGTTGAGCGTCGCTTAAGCTCTACCCTTGCCGACTTACCGCTAAAATAGAGCCATTCGCCCCTGATCTGCAACGTGCCCCGTATAGCGCGATAGTGATAAGACTATGACAACTGCAACTCCTGCAAAGGCAACTCAAACCAAATACGAAGCGATTATTGGTCTGGAAACCCACTGTCAACTCAGTACGGAAACCAAGATTTTTTCCGGTAGCTCGACCCAGTTTGGCTCTGATCCCAACACTAACATCGATCCGGTTTGCATGGGTTTGCCGGGAACGCTGCCGGTGCTCAACGAAAAGGTATTGGAATATGCCGTGAAAGCAGGCTTAGCGCTGAATTGCCAGATCGCGCCCTACAGTAAGTTTGACCGCAAGCAGTATTTTTATCCTGACCTGCCCAAAAACTACCAGATTTCGCAATATGACCTGCCGATTGCTGAACATGGCTGGCTAGAAATTGAACTGGTCGATGCGGACGGCAACCCCTCTCGCAAGCGGATCGGCATCACGCGGCTGCACATGGAAGAAGACGCGGGCAAACTGGTTCACGCGGGCAGCGTTGGCGAAGCCTCTCGGAACGATACTCGGCTGTCGGGGTCGGCTTACTCGCTGGTAGACTACAACCGGGCAGGCGTGCCGCTGGTCGAAATTGTCTCGGAGCCGGATTTGCGATCGGGGCAGGAAGCGGCTGAATATGCTCAAGAGCTTCGTCGGATTATGCGCTACCTCGGCGTCAGTGATGGCAACATGCAGGAAGGGTCGCTGCGCTGTGATGTCAACATTTCCGTGCGTCTGGTGGGCGCTGAAAAGTTTGGCACGAAGGTGGAGATCAAAAATATGAACTCCTTCAACGCCATTCAGCGAGCGATTGAATACGAAATTGAGCGACAAATTGCGGCGGTCGAAGCAGGCGAACGGATCATTCAAGAAACCCGCCTCTGGGATGAGTCGAGCCAGCGCACCTTTAGTATGCGAGTCAAGGAAGGTTCCAGCGATTATCGCTACTTCCCGGAGCCAGATTTGGGCCCGATCGAAGTAACGACGGCACAGCTTGAGACTTGGAAAGGCGAGCTACCAGAGCTTCCAGCAGCCAAACGGCATCGCTATGAAACCGAACTAGGGCTGTCTGCCTACGATGCGCGCATCCTCACCGACGATCGAGCCATTGCCGAATATTTTGAGTCCACGGTCGCTGCCGGAGCCAGTGCCAAACTTGCCGCCAACTGGATCATGGGCGACATCAGCGCTTATCTCAACAAAGAAGCACTCAGCATCACCGAACTGGCTCTGAAGCCGGATTCACTCGCTGAAATGATCAAGCTGATCGAAGCCAACACCATCAGCAACAAAATTGGCAAAGACATCCTGCCAGAACTGTTGACAAACGGCGGCTCTGCCAAAGCCCTAGTCGAGAAAAAAGGGTTAGTTCAGGTATCTGATCCAAAAGTGATTGAGGAAGCCATTGACAAAGTAATTGCCGCCAACCCCAGCGAACTGGAAAAATACCGCAGCGGCAAGAAAAACCTGCTCGGCTTCTTTGTCGGACAGGTGATGAAAGCCACAGGCGGCAAAGCCGATCCAAAGCTCACGAATCAACTGCTTCAGAAAAAGCTAGAGGGTTAGAAGGAGACAGACCCTAGATCCGATGTGAACGCAAGATCCCCAAAATCTTCAAGATTCTGGGGATTTTTTAGGTTGCTGCTCCGATTCCATCCAATTGCCTTCTGCCATAAAATCCCCAGTAGCCTGAGCAGGGCAAAGATCGGGCTGAATGCGAAAAAGCGCAATGCAAGTTAACTTTGGGCCAGAATGAAATTTGGTATTATCATTTCCGCTAATGGCTGAGATGAGGGAAATAGATTGAACTGGCGTAATATTCTCAAACCGTCTCAAATGCGGCTTTTGCTAAAGGTGGCACGGGGAATTGATGCCGTCACGGAAAAAGTGGGGCTTTTAGCAAACTGGGTGGTTCTCTTCACGATTGCGGTGGGCTTCTATAACGTGGTGGCGCGCTATGTGGGGCGTTTTATTGGGATGCAGTTGTCCTCAAATACGTTCATCGAACTGCAATGGTATTTGTTCTCAATTATGTTCTTTCTGGGGTTTCCCTATATTCTGAAACATGGCGCAAATGTACGAGTTGACTTTCTCTATAGCAACTGGAGTGAACGTCAACGGGCCTGGATTGACTTAATTGGCACGGTTTTCTTTTTGATTCCCTTTTGCATTCTCGGCATTTGGGTTACGTTTCATCCAGTCTTGCTGTCTTGGGGACGTTTACCCGATGGCTCGTGGGGCAATTGGGAGGTTTCTTCTGATGCAGGTGGGCTGCCTCGTGCCCCAATCAAAACTATGATAATTGTCGCATTTGTGCTGTTGCTGCTTCAGGCGATCGCTCAGGCCATTAAATATTTAGCAGTTGTGATGGGCTATGAAGCAGTTGCCCAAGCCCTCGCAGCCGAGACAGAACAAGTGCCGTTTGAATAAAAGACATTTCAATTAACAACAAATCCTCAGCAAAATTATGGGCTATGAATGGTTAGCAATTGCGATGTTTTTGGGCTTTTTCATCATCTTGATGAGTGGCTATCCGGTCGCCTATTCATTTGCTGGAACGGCAATTATTTTCGGTGGAATTGGGCTGTTGGTCGGCGCTTTTGATTTGCCTCGCTTACTGCTGCTGTCCAACGTTTGGTTTGGCACGATGTCGAACTTTACGCTGCTAGCCATCCCGTTTTTTGTGTTCTTGGGAGCCGTGTTTGAAAAATCAGGACTGGCTGAAGAACTGCTGGAAACGATTGGCATTTTGATGGGATCGTTGCGCGGTGGCGTGGCGCTAGCGGTGGTGATTGTGGGGACTTTACTGGCAGCAACCACCGGAGTTGTGGCCGCCACGGTGATTATGATGGGAATGCTGTCTCTGCCGATCATGCTGCGATATGGCTACGATCAGCGTTTGGCAACGGGCGTGATAGTCGCTGCCGGCACTTTGGCCCAACTGATTCCACCCAGTTTAGTGTTGGTGGTTTTGAGTGATCAAATTGGTGTTTCGGTCGGAGATTTGTTTCTCGGAGCGCTGATTCCCGGACTGATGCTGGCGGGTTCCTATGCGCTGTATGTGTTAGCCGTGGCGCTGTTGAAGCCAGAAACCGCTCCAGCCCTACCGTTAGAGATGCGGACAATGAGTAAAACGCGGCTCGCTCAAAAAGTAGTTAAAGCCGTCTTGCCACCGTTGCTGCTGATATTTGCCGTTTTGGGCAGCATTTTCTTTGGCATTGCCACACCCACAGAAGCAGGAGCCGTAGGAGCCGTGGGAGCTTGCATCCTAGCCGCTTTGAACCGTCGATTAAACTGGAATTTGCTCTGGGATTCAGCCCACGCAACGGCAACCGTCACCGCCTTAGTGATCGTGATTCTGTTTTGCTCCGCGTTCTTCAGCATTGTTTTTGATGGACTGGGCGGCAAAACTTTGATTACCAATTTGTTGCTCAGTTTGCCTGGCGGCTATGTCACTTTTATGATCGTCAGCAACATCACGATCTTCCTGTTGGGTGTATTTCTAGAATTTATTGAGATTTGTTTTATTGCCATGCCGCTCTTTGTTCCCGCTGCTCAAGCGTTGGGCATTGACATGGTTTGGTTTGGTGTCATTATGGCGATCAACTTACAAACCGCCTTTATTTCACCGCCTGTTGGCTTCTCGCTGTTCTATTTACAAAGCGTCGCGCCAAAGGAAATTAAAACGATCGAGATTCATAAAAGCGCTTTGCCGTTTATGGCATTGCAAGTTGTGGTGCTGATCTTAGTCATTGCATTCCCGCAAACGGTCAGGTGGCTAATTGATTTGTCTGTCACCTCCTAAGGAATGGGAATTCAATCCGTTCGATCGTGGGTGGGGGCGGGTTGTGCGGTCACATCCATTGCCGGATGCCGATTGATCTGCTCAACCCGTTCGTACAGGTTACGGATTGATTCAATCCCCGATCCTGAGCAGCGATTTCAAAAGGGCTGAGATGATCTGCACTACCTCTTTGATTCTTCACCAGTGGGAGCCTTTGCCGAACCCCTGATGCTCATGAATCTAAATAGCCAGCCTCAATATCAGTTTAGAATTTGCTTCCATCCGTCAATCACAATCATCCCTCTGGATGACAAAATTGGATGAGTTAATTTGTTCCTTCTTCACATACAGTAAAGATATGAGAAAAGAATGAGAAAAGTGTGAGCGAGATAGTCAGGAATGGGAATTCAATCCGTTCGATCGTGGGTAGGGGCGGGTTTTGCGGTCACATCGATTGCCGGATGCCGATTGATCTGCTCAACCCGTTCGTATAGTTTACGGATTGATTCCATCCCCAATTCTAAGTCATCCATGCGCAGTGAAAAAAGATGTAAAGTGAAAAATCCGCATCACCAGACTTTATCTCTTGCAGCCTTCAGCAACTAAACCGCTAAAAATTGCGTCTTAGGATGACAAAGCTGGAACAGTAAACCGAGTGAAAAAGGGACAAAGTGTTAGGTTCTATCGCTCTACCAACCCCTTGGAGTTGGTCAATCATTAGCAATCAGATTCTCCTCAGGAGATATCAAAAGTTTGCCTGGTAGGGGGGCTTACCAGGCTTTCCTCCTCATGAGCGTTTGTCCTTGAGGGGTAGGGGCAAAAGGCACGAAGCTAGATTAATTCTTTCTGCAAGCTCTTTCAAAAATGGTGAAAGGCAGGGGACAATAGTCGAACTTCTCTTGTCTTAGGAGTTTTAGGTATGATTGCCGTGAGATGGCGCAGCGCTTTCGCCACAATTCTGCTGAGTTCCCTGCTCTTCACCGCCGCCTGTAGCCCATCAGAGCCTTCCCGCTATGAGCAAACCCAGCAAGAAACCAGCCAACGCACTGCCCCGCCCGCTGTTGCGAAAGAGGCAACCCAAGGCAGCAGTTTTAACAAGTTCTTTCCTAAATCAGGTGGTGGCTTTGAAGTCGCTGCGGCTCAAGAGAAAAAAGGCTTCGCTGAATATAAGGTGAATCAAGGCGGCAAAAACGTAGCCATGCTGTCCATTAATGACACCACAGACATTCCGGGCGCAGCCGACAAGTTTCAAAGCAGCAACACCCAAATTGCTGGCTATCCGGCTGTCGAGCAAGGGCAAAACATCACTGCCATTCTGGTCAACAACCGCTATCAGGTGAAAGTTCAGTCTCGTGACCCGTCTTTTACGCCAGACGATCGGGCTGCTTGGATCGAGAAATTTAACCTCAGTGGATTGTCCAACCTGAACTAATGCCTGAACGAATTCAGGTGTTGCTGAATCACGGTGGGGATTTGGAGGCGAGCAGAGCAATAGCGTCTCAAGGATTTATACTGCCATTCAGCAACATCCAAATTCAAAATGAAAATCCGTGGTCGAATGCGACAAATCAACCAAGGTTCAAACCCTTTTACACTGGTTGATTGCATGGGTGGTTGCATGAGTGGTTGCTTGTATGAGCGGTTGGCTGCATGAGTTGTAACGGTGTCTAGCTCGATGCTAACCCGCTACTTTGCTTCATCCAGCGATGTCTACAGCGCTACTGCAATTCTGAAGCAAATCCCCGCAGAATGATAGAGCCGCAAGGTGAACAGATCCGCAATCAATTGCTCAACCCACGAGGCGAAATTGAGGAAATGGCTTCCTGTTGGTTAGGTCTGACGGCTACTCCCTGACTTAATAGACGATTCAGTGAACATCAGTGAACATTAACGTAGGTCAAAACTATGGATGCTGCTACACTTTGGCAACGTTACCAAGACTGGCTTTACTACCATGAAGGGCTAGGGCTTTATCTTGACATTAGCCGGATGCGATTCAGCGATGATTTAATCAGTACGCTTCAGCCCAAGTTTGACAAAGCATTCAAAGATTTGACAGCACTGGAAAGCGGGGCAATTGCCAACCCAGACGAAGACCGGATGGTGGGTCATTACTGGCTGCGCGACTCGGCCCTAGCGCCCACTCCCGAACTCAGAGAAGACATCGACACCACGCTGGCAAAAATTCGAGCCTTTGCCCAAAAGGTTCACAGTGGCGAAATTCATCCACCCGATGCCGCCAAGTTTACCGATATTCTGTCCGTTGGGATTGGCGGCTCAGCGCTGGGGCCAGAGTTCGTTGCTGAAGCCTTGGGCGCAATCGATGCCCCGATGCAAATCCATTTCATTGACAACACTGATCCGGCGGGCATCGACAAAGTGCTGACAAAACTGAAGGATCGCCTTGCCTCGACGCTGGTGGTGATCATGACCAAATCGGGCGGCACCCCGGAAACTCGCAACGGCATGTTAGAAGTGCGGCACGCCTTTGAGCAGCAAGGGTTAGATTTTGCTCGGCATACAGTTGCGGTGACAGGCATCGGCAGCAAATTTGAGCAGTTGGCCAAAACCGAAGGCTGGCTCGACATTTTCCCCATGCACGACTGGGTGGGCGGACGCACCTCTGAGCTTTCTGCCGTCGGCTTAGTCCCGGCTGCGCTGCAAGGAATCGACATCGACGCGATGCTGGCAGGTGCCAAGGAAATGGATGCGGCGACTCGTGTTCCCCAACTGAAGGGCAATCCGGCGGCGATGATGGCGCTGGCTTGGTACTATGTGGGCAACGGCAAGGGCGAAAAAGACTTGGTGGTGCTGCCCTACAAAGACAGCTTGCTGCTGTTTTCTCGCTATCTTCAGCAACTCATCATGGAGTCTCTGGGTAAGGAAAAAGATCTCGATGGCAATGTGGTGCATCAGGGCATTGCGGTCTACGGCAACAAGGGTTCGACTGACCAGCACGCCTATGTGCAGCAGTTGCGCGAAGGTATTGCTAATTTCTTTGTTACTTTTATTGAAGTGCTGGAAGATCGCACCGGCGCTTCGATTGAAGTGGAACCGGGGGCAACGTCGGGTGACTTTTTGGCAGGCTTTTTGATGGGAACTCGTCAAGCGCTCTACGAAAACCACCGCGACTCGATTACGATCACTGTTCCGAGAGTCGATGCCCGCAGGGTTGGGGCGCTGATTGCCCTCTACGAACGCACTGTGACGCTCTATGCTTCGTTGGTCAACATCAACGCTTACCACCAGCCCGGAGTGGAGGCCGGCAAAAAAGCAGCCGCAGCGATTCTGGATTTGCAGATGCAGGTGGTGAAAGCCCTGAAGGAAAGTGGCGCTCCTCTCTCGCTGAGCGATCTGGCCTCGAAAGCAGACGCACCTGACCAGATCGAATCGATCTATAAATTCTCCGCCACTTGAGCGCCAACAATCGGGGCATCAGCCTCAGGGGTGATTTGAGCCAACCGAGCAGCCTGCTCGTGAGCATGAGTTAGCCTTGAGATCCCCCTCATCCCTACCCTGCCACCATGTACACCCAAGTCGAGCGATCCCCCTACCCCTCAAACCTGAC
>JAAUQT010000180.1 GCA_012033495.1 Cyanobacteria bacterium RM1_2_2
CGTTCCTCAAAACAAGCGAGGGACTGTCGCCTTGCCATGGTCAGAGTCTTAGCTGGAATGGATCGAAGCCCCTAGAATATCCGATCTGATAAAATGCCTGATCTGAATCCAGATGATCTCCTTGCACTGCCGCCCTCAGCCGACCTGCTGCTGAGCGCCTTAGAGCCGCCGTTATCGATGTTGGGTCGTCCACGGCTAGCCGCCGATCTGCTGGCATCCGCGTGGCAGGTGGCAGCCTTTCAGATCACGGAAGCTACAATCGATGCCGTCGTCGATCAACGATTAGAGCAGATGCGGCGAATTTATCCTGACTTGCAGCAATTTTGTCAGCGGCAGCTGGGTTGGAATTGCCCGATTTCAACGCTGTGGCATCTGTGGCTACCGTTGGCCAATCAGCTTGTTAGCTGGCAGAAGGCGCTGCATCGTCCGTTGCTGCAAGGCATTCTGGGCGGACAAGGCACAGGCAAAACCACCCTGACACTGATTCTGGCAGAAATTTTGCGTCATTTTGACTTGCGAACGTGTCGCCTGTCGATCGATGATCTCTACAAAACCTACGCCGATCGGCAACAGCTTCAGCAGGTTGATCCTCGCTTTCGTTGGCGTGGGCCACCAGGAACCCATGATGTGGAACTCGGATTAGAGACCCTCAACCAGTTGCGCCAGGGTAAGCATCCGGTAGCCATCCCGCGCTTCGACAAATCGCTCCACGGTGGCGCAGGCGACCGGACGGAACCAGAATGGCTGACAGGCGCAGATGTAGTTTTGTTTGAAGGTTGGTTTGTGGGGGTGCGTCCGGTTGATCCACAAGTGTTTGCGACGGCTCCAGCCCCGATTCAAACCGACGCCGATCGGGAGTTTGCCCGTGAGGTGAACCGTCGATTACAGGACTATTTGCCGCTCTGGGATCAGTTGGATCGGTTACTGGTGCTTTATCCGTCTGATTATCGGTTCAGCCAACAGTGGCGACGGCAAGCCGAACAGCACATGATCGCCTCTGGAAAGTCGGGTATGAGTGACGCTGAAATTGCTGAATTTGTAGAATACTTCTGGCGGGCGCTGCATCCAGCGTTATTCATTCAGCCTTTGCTCACAGATGCCCAGCACGTTGATTTGGTGGTTGAAATTGACGCAAACCATCGACCCGCCAAGATTTACTGTCCGTGATGAAAGCGATTGGTTTTGAAGATTTGGAGAACTCCCCCTGTTCGGCTCTAATCCTCCGATTTACGAGTTTCCAGAGGCAGGAAAATCGTCAGCACCTCCCCCTGCTGCGGATGTTCACGCACAATCAGCTTACCGCCAAGCGCCTGAAACAAATTCTTAGTGACTGGCAAACTCAGGCTCAAATTCCCCGTCTCAGGTTGAAACATCAGCAGTTGACCAATTGACCGCACAGCAGGCGCAAAGCCAAGTTTCGTTTTCCCTTCCTTCACAGGAGCCTGGGGCTGAGAGCGAAATTGCAGCTTCAACTGATGTCCAGCGGGCGTCACCTGCACCTGAATGTGGCTTCCAGGCGGCAATTGATGCGTAATCCGATCAATCAAGCCCGTCAGCACCTGATCCAGCATTGTGGGGTCAGTCACCACCATCGGCAGCTTTTGCGGCAACAAAATATCTAGCGTGTGGCTATGTTGGCTTGCCTGCTGTTGCCATCGGGTCAGGTTTTGCTGAATCACCTGAGAGAGTGAAATCGGCGCCAGCGGCATCAGTGCGCTTTTTGACTGCATGGTTTCCAGTTCCACGGCGCGAAAAATTAGGCTAAAGCGATCGATCTGCTCTGTACATTCCCGATCAATAATTTCCAGGCGTTTCATCACATCGGGATTCAGGTCTTTGCGTTTCAGCAACAGCCGCGTCAGCGTCCGAATCGTGGTCAGCGGAGTGCGAACCTCGTGGGCAATCGCCTGCAACAGTTCAGTATCTGCCCCTTTTTCGACCGTAAATTTCTCTGATTCAGCGTTGTCTTCTGGCAAAGAAGCACTCAGACGAGTCGCCTGCTCTGGCGTACTTTCCCCAAACCGATCGGCAAATTTAACCGACAAAGGACGTGCTGAAGCGTGATGTTCGCCCTCTGCTTCTAGGGAATGAACACCAGCCGGGCGCTTATCCCACTCCAGCGGTTCTGGCAAGTTAGCTAAAATCAACCGACTAAACTGAGTCACAATGCGGTAATCCGGTACAACTGGCGTAAACTGTTTCACCATGCTATGAATCGTTGTGGCAAGCTGAGGAGCCGTGAGCTTGAGACGAGCTTGCAAGGCTCGCCACACCTGCCAAACCACCTCCGGATCAAAAGAAAACAGAAAAGATGGAGCACCGGATGCGGTTTCGCCTAGGGTCATCGCTAGACTAAACTCTGGCGTCAGCGCTACACAAAACTGTTCGGCTGCTAGCGGATCGTCAGGGCGCAATGGTAAGGTCGCAACGGCTTTCCAGGGTAGAGACGCATTTTGCTCTGCGGCTGGCAGCAACTGCAACACTTCACCCGGCGAGCCAACCGTAAACACCCAGCTAGCGACTTGCTCCGTCCAAGAAGCAGACTGCAACACTGGAAACGGGCCAGACAACAGCAAAGCCTGAACCGGACTCCCATCCTGGGGAGAATGAAGCGTCGGAGAGTCAGATTCAATCGTGCGCTGCAACAGTTGATTCAGAGCCGCCACTGCTCCACTCCACTGCCGTTCAGCCCGGACTCGCTGCTGAGCCGGAAATTGGGCGCACATCGTTTGAGCCGGCTGATCGTCACAATCGGGATGGCTCAGCGTCAAAATTTCACTTAGGGTTGGCAGATACCACTTATACACAAGACTTCTACCAAATTCATCACTTGCAAGACCTGGGTTCTAGGGGCTGTCATCTATTTCGGTCAGAATTCTGATGATGGCAGCGCGATAGCCCCTAGTCTGTTTTTGAGGGCGGGCGCAATCCGGCGGATGCCGTCAACGGTTGACTATGAATGGATGACGCGCCCTACAATTTTGGTGCTGCATCACGCTGCAATTGCACAATCCCTTCTATGACGATACTGGCAGGAACGGACTTGTGACAGCTACAAAACCGAACCAAAGGATTCGCAATCTCCCTATTTTGTGGCTGCAACGCCTGATTTGAGGATCGATTTGAGGGTCTACTTCGCCTTGACACGCAAATTTTTGTCGAAATTATCGTAACCAGACACAAAGCCATTTTTGAGATTGACCGTACTGCCGCCATAGCGAAACATTTCGCCACAGGACGCGCTATCTGACGTGATTTGGGCGGGTGTTCCCTGCACTCGCAGCAACTGTTCCCGGCTGGAGTCGAGTGTCCAAGTATTACTTTGTTGATCTGAGTCCAGCAGAATTGGGGCAATGTACACTCTCAAGTTGCTCGAAATATTGTTGTAACCCGTAACCAGGTCTTTCGTTAACTCAACGGTACTTTCCCCGTAGTAGAGCGTTTCGCGTTCGGAATAGTCATAGTTGATGACGCGGGTAGGTGTACCTTGAATGCTGAACACCGTCGCTTTGGTAGAACCCAGATCCCAAGTCGAGCGACCAACAGTAGACGGAGGAACTGGGGTGGGGCTACCCTTCAGGTTTCGATCAAAGTCTTCATAGCGGGCGACAACGCCGTTGTCTAGTTCAACCTTGCTTTTGCCATAGTGCAAGACTTCCTTACACAGTGAATCATAACGGTCGATATCAGTTGGTTCGCCTTGGGACTTGATCACAGCAGCGCGACGAGAACCCACTCCCCAGATGTTTTCGCCAACGGTCGGTTGATTGGTCGCTGTCTCTAACTGAGATTGAGCGTAGTTGAGGTTGTTTTGGTATTCTGTGATTTTTTCTACAGCAACCCGATATCTAGCATCCGAGTTGGGCACAGCCTGCATGAGTTCAATTGCATCTTCCCACCAGCTTGTCACCTGCTGCCATTCTGCTGGCGATTGGGCAGTTTGGGTTAACTCAGCCGCACTCATGGCCCGATTCACTGCCCAACGAAACGCTTCTGCTTCGGGAATGGGCGGAGTTGAAGGTGGCTGAGCGTCTTGTAAGAAAAGCCCAATCCACAAAGCCGCCGCTAAGCACAACAATATCCAGGGCAAGAGCGACGGAACGCGACGAGAATAAACGGGCGGCGGTGTAGAACGCCTAAGTTCAATCATCGGATGGGTCGCTTTGCCGTTCGTTTCTGGTTTCCCATTGTCTGGTCTCCCATTCCGATTCGATTCAGGTCGCCTATCCATGGACTGCTCCAGTGTTTATGTCTCCAACAGTATACTCAACTCAGTTTGTTAAATTGGAGTGAGCGCCGAGCAGCAGCGGCATTTCTGCCCAGAATACCGAGAAAACGATAAAATCAACCTTGATTCAGTTGGGCAGAAGACATGGAAGTAATTCCGGCGATTGATTTGTTAGAAGGGCGCTGTGTGCGGTTGTATCAAGGAGACTACGCGCAGTCGGAGGTGTTTGATGAAAATCCGGTGGCGGTGGCGCGCCAGTGGGTAAGCCAAGGAGCAACTCGTTTGCATCTGGTCGATCTAGATGGGCAAAAGTGGGGCATCCGGTGAATCAAACTGCGATTGAGGCGATTGTGCGAGCTGTGGATGTGCCCGTGCAGGTAGGCGGTGGCTTGCGGGATCGGGCGAGTGTCGCTCACTTGTTAGATTTAGGCGTACAGCGCGTGATTTTAGGCACGATTGCCGTTGAGCAACCTACCTTAGTGGCAGAACTGTGTCAGGCATTTCCCGATCAAATTGTGGTCGGCATCGATGCCCGCAACGGCAAGGTGGCAACTCGCGGCTGGCTTGAAACGTCTGAGGTTGAAGCAGTTGCTCTGGCGCAACAAATGACTCAATTTGGTGTTGCAGCCATTATCTACACCGACATTCACCGTGACGGAACTCTACAAGGGCCCAACCGTTCTGCTTTGCGTGAACTTGCCGAAGCCGTCACCATTCCTGTGATTGCTTCAGGCGGCATGAGTTCTATTACAGATTTGCTGAGCTTATTGAGCTTAGAGCCAGTCGGAGTCACGGGGGCAATTGTCGGGCGGGCGCTCTACACAGGCAATATTTCCTTGAAAGAAGCCATTCGAGCCGTCGGAAATGGTCGCTGGCAAGATGTGCCTCCCGATTTCGGCTCGTCAGCACTTGCGTAAAAGACAGCATTGGCGTCAAGGATGAGGGTTGAGGGTTGAGCGCGGAACGCACCCCAGAATCTAGGGGCTGTGATCCATTCCCGCTAAAACCCTGACCATGGCAAGGCGACAGCCCCTAGCCTGTTTGGGGAAACGGGCGCGATCTGGCTAATGCTGCCAGCGTTTGACCCTAAATGGATGCCGCGCCCTAACCCAAACGAGATCCTCAAAACTCATGCTTCTAAGCGCTAATGGTTTCCGTCGTTTGACACTGAGTATCGCGCACAGCGACCATTGCTGTAAGTAGACGGTCAATTTCTTCCTTAGTGTGAAGGGCGTTGGCCGTAATTCTGAGCCGGGGTTTAGCAATAAACCAAATCGGGGAAACCCAGATACCGTGCTCGTTCATCAGGTTACGCGCAAAGTGCTTCGGGTTAATTTCCGTAGGCAGCAAAACAGGGACAACATTGGTTTCGCCAATCGGCATAAAATCATGCTCGACAAGACGCGAACGCAAATAGCCTGTGTTTTCCTGCAACCGCTGTACCAGTTCAGGATACTGCATGACCTGACGGATGCTTTCTAGGGCAGCAGCAGCCAGTGGTGGTGACAGAGAAACTGTGCCGATCGAAGTTGGAGAGACATCCAGCAGGGGCTTAAGCTCCTTGACGTGGGTGCTAATGGCGGCTCCGGCAGAGGCCGCAAACTTCGAGAAGGTGGTCATAATCAGCGGGATGACGCCTCGCTCGATCGCATATTGGGGAGTAATGCCAAAATGCTCGTAAATACCTCGTCCGGTTGCGCCAATTGCGCCACTGGCGTGGGCTTCATCCATCAGCAGCACGCTACCCTCATACTTAGACATGATGTTGATCATGTCGGGCAGGGGAGCGATGTCGCCATCCATCGAAAAAACGGCATCTGAAACCACCAGAATCCGGTCATCTGGGCGGGCGTAGCGTTGCAGCTTGCGGGCAAAGTCTTCCATGTTGCAGTGGCGGTAGGCCCGCACCCGCACCCGTGGGCTATGCCCAAACAGCTTACCCGATCGCGTATCGGCATGGGCAAGCGCAGAGACGATGCAGCCGTGGTTCAACACATCCGTCAGAATCAGCGTTTCGCGGGTGTGTTCAAACCCAGGAGCCGGAATCGCCAAATGGCAGAAGGCATCAATTAGCGCCTGCATTGCCATCCAAGCGTTGAGAAACAACTGGGTGTGGGGTAGGTGTTTAAACTCCGAAATCGTGTTCTCTAACTGGCGGTGCAAATCGATCCGACCGCTCAATGCTGAGGTAGAGCTATTGGAGGTGCCATATTGCACAATTGAATCGATTGCCGCCTGTTGAACCGCCGGATTTTGCACCAAGCCCAGCACATCATTGGTGCAGAACGTCAGTACAGTGCGCTGTATCCCCGTTGCTGCCTCTTCAATATCAACGAAATTGCCCTGTTTGCGATGGCAAATAAACTCGTCGGGCAACAGCCCAAGCTGATCGATTCGTTGGACGTACTCTTTAACAACTTGCACAGTTCAGACTCCCCTCACCTTGGTTTGATCGCTAATTGCCACTGATTCACTAGCAGACTGCCTAGACTTGATTCAACGTGAGCCGCTACTCACTCAACCCACAAGCGCGACAAGCCCCAAAAGAGGTGCACACTTATGACTTTTGAGATTGAATTCATCCCCAGTGATCCTCAGCAAAAATACGAGATAGATAAAAAATTATTCATCACTTTGCCATAAGTTAATGAACCGTATGACATCGATTGGTACAGTTAAGCCACAGTCACATTTCAGTCACACTTCGGTCACATCTGTTGACCTACCGAGCAGTCTAGCTGCCTAAGCGCTACTCGGAAGCAGTTGCCACAAAGGATTCCTTGAAGGGCTGGGTTTCCGTTTCTGTATATCGATGCTCCAGTTGACTAGGATGCTCCAGTTGACTAGATTGTTGCACAAATTGTTCATATTGCCGGACAAGGACGCGCTGAAGCGCCAGGATCGCTGGATTCACTTCCACATACCGACGCTGAGGATCTTGGCGGAAGATGCGCTGCTCGCTTTCCATCATTTCGATGTCCTGTTCGAGGAACCGCATAAACAGGAAGCGGCGCACAAGGGGAATCAAAATGGGTTTAACCAGATTTTGTACCCATGCTGGCAGCCGCACTTTGGGTAGAAACAGCAGCGTGAATGAGCGAGTCTCGTTCGGGCCAACGGGCAAGCGCATCAAATACAGCGACGAAACGCCTTCCATGGTGCTGTGGTAGTGAGGATACTGATAGTGAATTGACACCGTTCGAGTGGTTACGCCGTTATCGTCAGCGCTTAGCCCCAGAAATTTGATCAGTGTGCCCCGATAGGACACCCGATAATCGGCTTGAACAGAATCATCGGTTTGTTGCAAATTCAGCAAAGCTGGATCAAACCAGCCCTGAAGGTTTTTGTGCAGAAAACCGTGGAACACATCCATGGTGTTCTCATTGCTAATGGAAAAATGCGCGTTGAAAATGCCTGTAATTGGAATCATCAGGCAGTCGGAATCGGCATATTCCGGTACCTCTGGGATTTGGCGGAGGGGCACTAAGGCTGGATCGCCAGGAAACACCCAAATCATGCCATAGCGTTCCTCGGTGGGGTAGCTGCGGGCGTTGGCACAGGGCAGTTTTTGATCCGATGGGAAATAGGGAATGTTGACACATTCTCCGGCGCTGTTAAACTCCCAGCCATGATAGGGGCAGACCAAGCGGTCATCCTGCACTTGCCCTTTATGAAGCTCGACACCCTTATGAGGACAGGCATTTTCCAGGGCATGGGGCTTGCCACCAACATCGCGGTATACCGCAATCGACTGTTGCCAAAGCGTTACAGGCACAACTTGCCCGACCTTGAGTTGATCTGCCCAATAGACCGGATACCAATAGCCAGGGTTAATGCCGATCTCACGCACCTTGTTTTGAACGGTTTGGCCTTTCAGCGTTGTCGCCAGTTCCATGAACTCTTCACCTGTAGAGTGCTGAATATTGCTGTAATGATGGGATTTAGGCTCAGATGTTTCACTTTGCAGCGACAAGCTGTTTGCCAAATTACCAGCCCCAGCAGCAGAGATTACCAGTGGAGCTTATTTTGTGCGGCAGTAAAACATTGTCGGCAGTAAAACATTGTCGGCAGTAAAACATTGTCGGCAGTAAAACATTGTCGGCAGGATTGAAGCACGCCCCTCACAACCCCATTCTGAAGAACCACACATTGAATTGTGTAATCCTCATTATAATTTTGCTGCTTCCGGTGTCATCAAGCCATTGTGCCAACTGAGAGCATTGTGCCAACTGAGCGTGTTTCCAAAAGCGTTTCTAAACGTGCTTCAGACACATTTGCCGCTTTGTTAGAGTCTTGGTTGGAGTGATAGATAAACATGAGCGCTAGGAGAGGATGAACTGTATTACCGATAGTTGTAAGGGGGTGACTGTGGATCGTTCAGATGGCGTTAGGTGTGCATTTGGCAAGCCGTCGAGTCAGGCATGGTTCTCTACTGATCCAGCGATTTGGGAGAAAGCAATTCAAGACGTTTCAGTGACGATAGGCAATTTTTAGACTAGGAAATTATTATCGCTTTTTCGGTATTTAGGCAACTCTTCCGGTCTAGGTAGAGAACGACTAGAGTAGGAACATTGCCGCAAGTTCTGTTGAAATCTTTGAAAAATCTATGGCAAATCTGATTCTGCCAGCGTTGAAAGCCTATGCTGCTTACACAAAGGCAAATTTCGTTCGCAAAACTCGTCAGCCGATCCGAGCGCAGGAGCAGTTTTTGCGGCAGCTATTGCAGGTTCAGCAGGGTACGGAACTTGGACAAAAGCTTGGGGTTGGCGAAATTCAGACCATTGACCAGTTTCGAGAACGAGTGCCAATTTTGCCCTATTCTAGCTATGAGCCTTACACAGAGCGGGTTGCCAAAGGTGAAGCCAATGTTCTGAACGCCGATCCGGTGATCTACATCAATTTAACCAGCGGCACGACGGGTAAGCAGAAAATGGTGCCTGTGACAAGACGCTTTCGGGCATCGTTAGGAAAAGCCAGCATCGCCGCCTTGGGTTTTTTGATTGAAGGGTTGCGAACCCATGCGGCTCAGGATGCTGCTGAGTGCATGGATCGCCTCTACGAGTTTGGCAGAATTGTGTCGGTTAATTCGGTACGGTTACAAGGGCGCACCAGCGGCGGCATCGAGTATGGCCCGGTGACGGCAGGCAGTTTCCGGATGGATCGATTCCTCTGCGAACATGGGTTTGCTCAACCTTTTGAAGCGATGGAAGTGGCAGACAGCCCCAGTCGGCACTACGTTTGTTTGCTGTTCGCCCTGACAAATCCCGATGTGCGCAGTTTTACAGCCAACTTTCCGATGCTGGCTTTGCGCACCTGCCAATACTTGGAAAAATATGCAGAAGGCTTGATTCAAGACATTAAAACTGGCACGCTGGCGAGCTGGCTGAACTTAGAACCTTCTCAAAGAGCCAGGTTGGAACGACGACATGCAGCGAATCCTCGCCGGGCGGCTGAGTTGCAGCAAATTCTTAAAACCCAAGGTCGGCTGACGCCAAAAAGCTGCTTGGGCAAAGCTTTCAGTGATTGGTACAGCGCTAGGCGGCACATCAGATTTTTATCTCAAACGCTTTCCTGACTATTTCGGCAATATCCCCGTATTTGGCGGCGTTTATGGCACGGCAGAGGCCAATTTTGGCGTCTATTCGCGGCTGAACGAGGAAGGCTGCATTTTAGCCATTGAGAGTGGTTTTTACGAATTTGTCCCCCCGGATCAGTGGGACGTTGATCAGCCTAAAACGCTTCTGCCCACTGAAGTCAAGCCTGGAGAACGTTACCGGATTTTGCTCACCAGCTACAGCGGCTTTTACCGCTACGACATTGGCGATGTTGTGGAAGTGCTGGGTTTTTACGAAAACACGCCAATTATTGTGTTTCGGCATCGGCGCGGTGGGTTGCTGTCTTCCACGACTGAAAAAACCACCGAATATCATGTGGTACAAGCGATGCGGGCGCTTCAGCAAGAGTTTGGCATTACGCTGGATGATTTTTGCATTACCCTTTCGGCAGAAGAGTTTCCGGCTCATTATTTAGTCAATATTGAACTGATGCAGGGGCAAACACTGAGCGACCCGCAAGGCTTTTTGCAGCGGTTTGACGACTGGCTCGGCGAATTCAACCACCAATATGCCATGGTTCGCCGAGACGCCGTGCCAGCACCTTGGCTACGATTGCTCGCTCCCGGCAGCTTTGCAATTGTGCGACAACGCCAGCTTCAGCGCGGCACTTCTGACTCGCAGCTTAAAATCCCGCATCTCACAGAAGATCGCCAGTTTCTAGAAGGGCTTGCAGTGGTACAGGAATTTAAGATGAGTGGTGAACCTCGCTGAACATTTCAAAATTGGCGCTACTGTTTAGACAAAAGGCAGAGTCTGTCCATCTCCTACCCGACCAGGTTTACATATAGCAGAGGGCAGAAGGCAGAAGGTCTATGGCTGATACAGGGCAGCCGTTCAGCCTGTCCCAAACCTGAGGTCACAACTTACACTTGAGTCAGTGCGGTAAGCTAGACAGATTTTTGGCGTTGCTGAATAGAAGTTTGAATTCTTGAGATGCTATTTCTCTGCTCGCCCCTAGATCTCCTGTTCTGAGGGACTTTGAGCAGCAAATTCATACCATGATTCAGCAACGCCAGATTTTTAACCCTATCTGTTTCTCCTAGTGAGGGTGGTGATGTCCATCGTGACTGTGCTCATGCTCCCTGCTGTGTCCATGCCCGTGGTCGTGACTGTGCCCGTGGTCATGATTGTGCCGTGGTCGTGACTG
>JAAUQT010000181.1 GCA_012033495.1 Cyanobacteria bacterium RM1_2_2
CTGCATCGATGCTCTGACTCATGCTCTCTCTCCGATAGCAGTACTTTACCTCACCTTACCCCAGTTTTTTCATGCGGTTGCCCTAAACGATTGCTTCTCATCTAACCCATCCAGCAACGCCTGAACTTGATCTTTCTCCGCGATGCACCTATATCATTTCGCACAAGGGATTCCAGATGAATCAGGCGATTCCGCATTCCGTTGATTTCATTCCAGGGAATCTCAGCAAGGGTTTGACGAGTGGTTTCAGAGACGCGACGAGCAGCTTCGCCAATTAACTCTAGGCGGCGGATCACGGAATCTTGAAGCTGTACATCTCCTAAAAAGTCGTCGATAGACTTTTCAGCAAGGTAACGAACTGCTAATTGTGCGGACTCTCGCATATCCAGCAATGCCTGAGTATCACGCGACATAAATCACTTGAGCAGAGGATGATATTTCGCGACGGCGCAGATAGTTGCGGCTAGATTCAATTCCTCTACGGCTGACCAAATCTACGTCGCGCTGAAAAATTTGCTTTAGCTCGGTTTCCATCCGCACCAGATCGAACAGCGTCCAGTGAGTGTCGGGGGCGAAAGTTGCTAATACATCAATATCGCTGTCTTCAATCCGAAAGTCATCTCGCAAAACGGAACCAAACAGCGCCAACTCAACAATCTGCCAGCGTTGACAGAAGTTGGCGATCGATTTAGTCGGCAGTTCAAAATTGACGCTTATACCGCTGTTCATTCATTCACTTTTAACTTACCAATGTTGCATCTAGTCGCTTGAACAGAAACCCTGAAGGTGCTTTAGGATGGTGACAGCAACCGCATGTAACAAAGCGCATGAATGGAATTCCAATCGATCGAGCAGGTCTTGATTTAAAGCAGTTGATTGATACGACTGCGGCAACGCATCAACCCGTTTTGATTGTGGGCGAGCAATCGAATGCGGTTTTAGTCTCAGAGGCAGATTGGAACGCGATTCAGGAAACGCTTTACCTGCTTTCAATTCCTGGGATGCGTGAGTCAATTCATGAGGGGCTGAATACGCCTGTGGAAGCGTGTGATCAGGAGTTGACTTGGTGACGTGGACGGTGGTTTTTACGAAGCAAGCCCAGAAAGATGCAAAGAAGCTGTCCAGTGCAGGGCTGCGTCCGAAAGCAGAGCAGTTGTTAGCGGTTTTAGCTGAGAATCCTTATAAAAACCCTCCGCCCTACGAAAAATTAGTGGGTGATTTGACAGGGGCTTATTCTCGACGAATCAACTACCAGCATCGGTTAGTGTACGAAGTTTTAGACAAAATCAGAACTGTTAAAGTCTTGCGAATGTGGACGCACTACGAATAGTTGTGTTTTCCCTGCTCATTATCCACCTCTAGCTTACTGATTCCCCCTCATCATCCAATCCATCCAGCAACGCCTGAACTTGATCCTTCTGCCGCTGTGCAATTGCATCATTTGGCGCAAGCTGAAGCACACGCGCAAACAACCCCAAAGCGAGTTGCCAATTGTTTCTTGCCGCCTGTTGCTGCCCTAACGCTACCTGCAAATTTCCTAAATTTTTCAGAGCCACTCCCTCATTATTAAGGGCATAGATGTAATCCGGGGCACAAGAGAGGGCTTGGTTGTACGCCTCGATTGCCTGCTGATAGTGCTGTTGGGCTTCGTCGTGCTGGGATAGGTTTGCCTGCAAATCAGCAAGACCTCGCAATGCAATTCCCTTACTGTTGTGAGCATTAATGTAATCCGGAGCACGAGAGAGGGCTTGGTTGCACGACTCGATTGCCTGCTGATAGCTTTGCTTTGCTTCATTGTATTGGGATAGGTTTGCCTGCAAGATGGCAAGGCTCTGCAATGCATTTCCTTTATTGTTATGGGCAGCAATATCATCGGGAGAAAGAGCGGTAGCTTGGTTGAATGACTCAATAGCCTGCTGATAGTTCTGTTGGGCTTCATTGCATTGGGATGGGTTTGTCTGCAAATCGGCAAGTTTCCGCAATGCAATCCCTTTGTTGTTGTGGGCATCAGTGTAATCCGGGGCACGAAGGAGAGCTTGATTGTACGACTCGATTGCTAGCCGGTAGTTTTGTTGGGCTTCATTGTGTAGGGATAGGTTTGCCTGCGAGTCGGCAAGGCTTTTCAGCGCAACTCCCATATTGTTGTGAGCTTTGATGTAATCCGGGTCACGAGAGAGAGTTTGGTTGTACGCCTCAATTGCCTCTCGATACTCTTGTTGGGCTTCAGCATATCGGGCAAGTTGAGCGAAATGGTTTCCTTCACATTGAGAAATTCTTCCTAACTGAAAGTCATCTTGAATCAGCAAATCAGGGCGAATCTCTAATAGCTCACGGCATTGCTCGTAGCAGCTTAGTTTCAGCGCTTCTCTAAACACTTCTACCCACTCAACTACGCCTCGTTGCCAATCCAATCGATTCGCGTGGTAAATTGCCTCGGCTGCTGCCTGCCTTCGGTAATGCTGCTCCAGCACTTGATGGGCTTTCTGAGTAATTTTGTTGCCGTCCCGATCATCCAATCACCGCAACAAATCGTGAATCCGATACCACTTTTCGCCTCGCTGTTCGGCTCGCCACACAAACGAAAACTCGCGCAGCAGATCGAACTTGGGGCAGGTGGGCTGAAAGTCTAATTCCTGACCCAACAGCTTAAACAGGTTAAAGTTAAACGCACGACAGGCACTCAGCGCATGAACGGCATAGCGAATATCCCGGTCTACATATTTCAACAACCGCTCGATCAACACCTTTGCCGGATTTGCCCCCGGTAAGCTAACCAAATCTGCGGCACTGAGCGCGATGCCCTGACGCTCCGCCTGCAACACCGTATCTGCCCCCAACCCCAAGTACAGCGGATGCACTTCATCGACCGCCACACTTGCATCATCAATCAGCTTGACGTGCAGGGCAGGCTCAATCCCGACTCGCTGCAAATAAACTGCTGCATCTGCCGCTGCCAAATGCCCCACTTGCAATACCCACAAATATTTTGCCGGAATATCTGTTTTCGGTTTAATTGCCTCTGCCCAGCGCGGCACTTCCCGTCCGGCAACGACCACCGCAATTCCGGCTTTTAGCTCCAACCCACGCAGCAAACAGCGCAGCCATTCATCCTTGGCAAAAAACAGCGTATCGGATTCATGCTTTTGCTGTCCCCAAAAAGCTTCGTGAGTATCAAAAAACAGCACGATTCGCGAAGGCGCTTTGTCTTGAGCCATTGCCGCATTCAGGTCTTGCGCTAGCAGCTTTGGCAAACTGTAGATCAACTCCGTATCCACATCTTGCTGCTGAATTTCCCGAATCTTTTCTGCTGGTGATGTGATCCGTGACAGATAGACCGTCACCTTCTCTTCCAAATCTTCAACCACAAAATCGAGAGCGGCTTTCGCAATCGCCCCGAACACATTCCCTGTCACCGCATCTAGCAGCGTTGCAAATCCGCCTGCCACGTCGCTCAACGGGAACAGCGACTTGATCTCCTCTAGCGATTTACCGATCTGGTGCAAATACCAAACACAAGCAAAGTCGTAGAGCGGAAACCGCAGCCAATAGTTGAGTTTCGATGCCGCCTCTGCCAAATTTTTTCGCAGCAGCAGCAAGCCATAAAACGAGTCTTTAGGTTGCTTAAACGGGCTGACCAAGCCAAAATCATGCAGCACCGCAGGCACACGCGCATAGGTATCGACAGGAGCCGTCTCGATAAACTGCGCCAGTTTCGCATCCGACTGAACCTTACGAAACTGCCAGACATGCGGAAGAAACTGCTTACAAATCCTCTGCCGGAGATATTTCAGCAACAGCGATTTACCATTACCGCCATCGCCATAAAAATACAAAATTTGCCCAGTGACGGGATCATTAAGCTGCTCAGCCAACAGTCGCGTAAACCCTACCCGATCGACAAACAGATCCAAAGCCCGATCGCCATCTGTTACCGTCTCGATCTCTAGCTGCTCATCATCAATGCTCATGCCAACTTGCGCCCGACAAATTTTTTCCCAGCATAACAAGCGTCTTGGGCAGTGTCAGGTGGTCAAATCGAGATTACTTCACCGCCAATTCTTGCTCGATCTTCAGCAAGTTTTCAATTCGAGCTTTCGTAGAAGGATGGGTAGCAAACAAATTGCTGAGAAACTGTCCTGAAAAGGGGTTGATGATCAACAGTGGCTCAAAGGCAGGATTAGCCCGCATTGGCATCTGACGCGCTCCGGCTTCCAAACGCTGTAAGGCTCTGGCTAGGGCGCGTGGGTTTCCGGTGAGGCGAGCGGCTCCGGCATCGGCTTCAAACTCTCTGGTGCGCGAAATCGCCATTTGGATCACGGTAGCAGCGAGAGGAGCCAGGATAATCGCCGCCAACGCTCCCAACGGGTTGCCGCCCTGCCGATCACGAGAGCCAAACATCATGCCAAATTGCATCACCTGCGCCAGATAGGAAATGCCGCCTGCCACCGTTGCTGCGACTGCTTGCGTTAAAGTGTCGCGATTTTTGACATGGCTGAGTTCGTGGGCGATCACCGCTTCGAGTTCATCGGGCGGCAGCATTTGCACAATCCCCTGTGTTACGGCAACGGCTGCATGGTTTGGGTCGCGTCCGGTAGCGAAAGCGTTGGCTCCGGGAGACGGCACCACGTACAACCGCGGCATTGGTAAGTTAGCCCGCTGGCAGAGTTTTTCCACCATTGCATACAGTTCGGGGGCTTGCTGCGGTTCGATGGGTTGAGCTTGGTAGGCAGCGAGGGCAATTTTGTCGGAAGAATACCAGGAAAATAAATTCGTTGCTGCGGCAAAGATCAAGCCAATCAAGGCGCCGCCTGTTCCCCCTAGCCAGTAGCCCAAACCTACTAGCACTCCACTGAGTAGACCCAACAATGCAACCGTTTTTAGCTGATTCATAACCCTTCTCTCCTACAACCGGCTTGCCTGATTGCTCAAGTCATGCCTGGGATACGTTTACTCAAATTGTATCGAGCCGACTTTAAAGGGATGGAAAGAGAACGCTAAAGCTAAAAGTACGGTTCTCACGCTTGCTGATGTTTGCCTAAACTGCCTCAAAATACTGACTGTCTAGCAAAAACGCGCCTCTTGCAAACCGAATGCTCCAATAGTCGCTGGGATGTCTAGCCAGAATCACCCCTTCTTCACCAAGCTGAATCACGTTGGGCGGACGCAGCATCGGCATCGGTTCTGCGGTTTTGACATAGGGTGGTAAGGAAACAACCCGGACTCGTTCACCGACGGTATATTCTTTTGCTTCAGGCTCTTTTGCTTCAGGCTCTTTTGCTTCAGGCTCTTTTGCTTCAGACATGCTAGAAAACCCAGTCAAGAACAATTTTTTAGAGAGTAGAAGCGGTTTATCGCGCTACTACTCCACGATACTTGCCTACGGGACTTGCCAGATTCTTTGATGATACTGCTCAGGCTCGGCGTAGGGATCGTCGCTCCCATGGAAATGTCCGTGCCCATGCCCGTGCCCATGCTCGTGCCCATGCTCGTGCTGATAGTCGGGATCATGACTGTGCCCATGTTCAGCCGAACCCTGACCCACAGCAGCTAAGCGAAACTTGCACATCTCGCAGTTCATGTGCACTTGCTCAAGCTGGGTTTCGATCTCGCGTTCGCGCAAAACTTGGAACATCTGCGGATGTAGCCCCATTTCTGGCAGGCACACCATCGGTAGATTTGGGTAAAGCTGCTGCTGCTCAGCAGTGATGTTGAAGATTTTTTTCACCAACGCTCCCGTGAACATAAAGTAGGGCAGCACAATGATTCGCTTGGGATGATAGAGGCGCGCCCGTCTAAAGCCTTCTTCAAGGCGGGGATGGGTAATGCCGATAAAGCAAGTTTCGACGGTTTGATAGCCACTGCCTTCCCAGAGCATTCGTGCCATCTTAAACACATCTCCATTCGCATCCGGATCGCTAGAACCGCGTCCCACAAATAGTAAAACCGTCTCTTCGCGGCTGATGCCTTCCGGATTCCATTCGGGTTGATCGAGTTGCGCCAGCCGGGTTCGCCACAGATCGAACAAGCCGGACGTGATGCCAAAGTGCCGCCCGTAGTGAAATTTAACCTGCGGATGCCGAAGTCGCGCCCGATCTAGCTCGTTAGTGACATCAAATTTATTGTGACGCGCTGCAAACAGCAAAATTGGCAAAGCCGACAGATCGGTATAGCCTAGCTCGACGCACTGATCGACCCCTTGCTGAATCGTGGGTTCTGTCAGTTCTAGAAAGCAGGGGATGACGGGACGAGAATGGTCGAGCGCTTGATAGGCGGCCGCAAAGTCGAGGAGACCCTGTCGCCCTTCCGGATCGCGGCTACCATGCCCAATCAGCAGCACCGGACGCTGAAGCGGCAAACTCGGTAAGGCGATCGTTTCAGAAACATCGGGCCAACCGAGCGTGTCCGACGGCGGCAAAACCGTCAGTCTGGAATAAGAAATTGTCATGGTCGGTCTAAACTCCTTTCCCGTGCAGCGCAGGAAATAGAGTGAAAAAGCGGCTAGCTGGCATTCTGGCTTGGCAATGCATAGATTTTGGCTGCTAAGCAGCGAAACGAACTTTCTTCCACCTCAGCCTGAAAATCTAAACCTGCCTCACAGTTGCGGCACAGCGTCGGTTTTTCACCGAACTTCCCCAAACTAGCTGCTGTTCACTTGTGCTTCGCTATCTTATCCCATTCAAGTCACCCCAAATACCGGGGGAGGGGGATTTTAGGCTCTAGGGAATGGGAATTCAATCCGTTCGACAGTGGGGAGGGGCGAGTTTTGCGGTCAAATCGATTGCCGGATGCCCATTGATCTGCTCAACTCACCCGTCCAGGTTACGAATTGATTCAATCCACGATCCTAAATGTGTTTCAAAGGCGCTTTTAAAGGGTTTCTGCCTAAAAGGTCTTTGCCGATGATCGTCGAGAAGCACCCAGCAACTGCAACCGTTCAGCATTTTTAGCATATAGCTCAGCCTGGACTCTCCGTGCCTGCAACTGCGCCTGTTCCGACACCTGAGACTGAAGTGGAGCAAGTGGATCGTCAGGCGATAAGAGCCGGGCAACGGTAGGCACAGAGCCAAACAATGCCATCGTACCGCAAGCAGAAAGTGCCAACAAACCTGTTGCCAGCAATTTAGATTGAAAATTCATCTTTCAGAACCCCCTGACTGCGATTCCTGCAAGTGTACACTCTCATTAAGTTTTTATTAAATTATGTGTTGATCCTACAACATTAATCAAAAACAACGGCTCTGGTGAGATTTCTGTTGCGGTGCAAAGGGCTGTCGGGTATCGCCAAAGCAAGTCAATGGCATTTGTCTCCACCTCTCACATTAATTACGTCGTTGTGACGCAACTGGATGTTGTCACCGCCATTGCTGTCAATCAGCGCTAAAAGTCTGCACTATCTATTCGCTGGCAGATTTGAGTCGGGTTAGGTCAGCAAACGTCCAGGTTTCGTGAAGTTAAAGTAAGCTGAAAAGCAGTCGTAACATCACCTTGGCAGGGGCAATGGATATTTCACTATTTGTCAGAACATTTGTGGCAGTGTTTGTTCTGGCAGATGCATTGGGCAATGCGCCAGTGTTTCTTGTGCTCACCAAAGGGATGGAGGCGGAAGAGCGCAACGGGGTGGTTGATCGAGCTAGCATCATTGCCACTTCTGTGCTGCTGGGCTTCACGTTTTTAGGGCAGCCGATTTTAAATTACCTACACATCAGCATGGCTTCGCTGGAAGTGGCGGGCGGCTTGCTGCTGCTGCTGATTTCCCTTGATATGCTGCGGGGCGACCTCAACGAACCGGTGGTAGAACACGCAGAAAAGCGAGACATTGCCGTAACGCCGCTGGCTCTCCCCCTGCTGGCGGGCCCTGGAACTCTGACCACCGTGATGCTGCTGGTGTCAGACTCTCCTAGTGCTTACATCAGCGTCGTGGCTGGAATTGTCGCTGCAATGCTAGTTACCTGGTTTATTGTGCGGCAAGCCGCCCGCATCGATAAGTGGATTGGCCCAGAAGGAGCCGTCATTGCGACTCAGCTTTTAGGCTTCTTGCTGGCAGCCTTAGCGATCGAAATCGGCAGCGGTGGACTGCGAGAACTGTTCACGACAAGTTCTACGGCGATGGGGTGGGGGTGAGGAGTGGAAGAGTGGAGTAAACCCAACTTGCTCAAAACCTGGCAAACTGGAGAGTGAATTCTTATCGTTAAGCTTGATTAGCTTCTGAGACTGCCATGCTGAGAGCCGGGATTGTCGGATTACCAAACGTCGGGAAATCGACGCTGTTTAATGCAGTCGTTGCGAATGCTAAGGCGCAGGCGGCAAACTTTCCTTTCTGCACCATTGAGCCTAACGTCGGTGTGGTGGCGGTTCCGGATGACCGTTTGCCGGTGTTGGCAAAAATTTCCGAGTCGGTGGATGTGGTTCCGGCGCGGGTTGAGTTTGTCGATATCGCCGGATTGGTGAAGGGAGCCAGTCAAGGTGAGGGATTGGGCAATCAGTTTTTGGCGAACATTCGAGAGGTCGATGCCATTGTGCATGTGGTGCGTTGCTTCGAGAATGACGACATTATTCACGTTGCTGGGTCGATTGATCCAATGCGCGATATTGACATCATTAATTTAGAGCTAGTGCTATCCGATTTGGCGCAGATTGAACGCCGGATTGAACGCGCTCGCAAGATGGCAAAAACCAGTAAAGAAGCGCAGGCAGAAGTGGCAACGCTAGAAACTTTGATCACTGCCCTGAATGCGGGCAAACAGGCGCGCCAGGTGAACCTCACCGAAGAAGAAGAACTTTTAGTCAAACCTTTAGGATTGCTGACTCGCAAACCTGTGATTTATGCGGCTAACGTTTCGGAGGATGATTTGGCCAGCGGCAATGAGTGGGTGGAAAAGGTGCGCGAGTTTGCGGCACAGGAAAACGCTCAAGTGGTGATTGTGTCGGCGCAGGTCGAGTCGGAGTTGATTGACCTGCCGGAGGAAGACCGGGCAGAGTTTTTGGAGTCGCTAGGCGTGGAGGAGGGCGGCTTAAAGTCGCTGATTCGGGCAACCTATCAGCTTTTAGGACTGCGCACCTACTTTACAACTGGCCCCAAAGAAACCCGCGCTTGGACCATTCATGCGGGGATGTCGGCTCCTCAAGCAGCAGGCGTGATCCACACCGACTTTGAGCGGGGCTTCATCCGGGCTGAAACGGTGGCTTACGATGATTTGGTGACAACCGGATCGATGAATGCCGCAAAGGAGAAGGGCTTAGTGCGCAGTGAAGGCAAGGATTACACGGTGCAGGAAGGCGACGTGATGCTATTCCGATTCAATGTCTAGTCAGGAAATAACGTCCTTTCAGAAGCGTCATTTGATACATACTTTTTCTGCTCACAAAGTCATTACTCTGCCTGAACTTTCTGCAATTGCTCCAACAGTTCCCATAACTGCTGCTCTTGCCCTAATCGCTGGCGTTCTTATTCAATGCTTGCTTGCCTAACCTCCACTGTTGCCATATCGTGCTCACAGCATTCCCATATTATTCTCAGGTTAGGGGCTATCGCTCGGCCACCGTTAGGGTTCTAGCTGGAATGGGTGACAGCCCCTAGATTTCTGGAGCAGGAATTTTCACCGCTTCAGAGCGAGCAATTCGCAGCCAGCGTCCATTTTTAGCCAGATAGCCAATTTCAGCGACGTAATCACCTGCATCGGGAACTGTGACATGACGATCGCGATCGGTTTCTTCACAGTTGAACTGCTGAACACTGTGAGGAGACTGCTGTTCGAGCACCACACCTGTAACATCACAAATCCGCAGAATGAAGCTTTGCCCGCCGTGCTGCTTGGCAATTTCTTTGTGGTGTTCTAGCACTTCCCAGTAGGCATAGGCATCCTGAGCCTTGCGAGGCACTAGCACAATCTGACTACGACGCACCCGTTGAGTCCGTTGACTGGTGGCTCCAGCAGCACTTCCCGCCGCCGCTGCTAACACCACTCCTGCGGCAGGACTGAGGTTATCGCTGACCGGATCGACGGTGCTCACGGCATCGGTTAAGCCTTCCATCGGAACTGCTAGCGGAGGATTTTCTTGCTCCATTCTGGACGTGAAGGGAGCCGCTACATCTGTGCCGCCAGTGAAGCTTTCATCCGATCGAGGCAGGTTGGGCAGAATGGGCATTGTGCCCGCTATTGTGCCCGCTATTGTGCCCGCTGTAGTTGCCATCTCAGTTCTTTCCATTCCTGCGGCGCTGTCGCTATCTACAGAATCATTGCCAGGAACCCGCACTGCCTCAGAATGGGCTAACTTAACCCAGCGTCCTTGATAGGTGACATAGCCTAACTCTGCGACGTAATCCCGGTTGCTTTGCAGAATGGGAATGTGTAAATCCTGCGTGAATTCTTCACAGTCAAATTGTTCGATGCTGTGGGCCGGATGGCGACCAAATTCTAGACCTGTGACATCATAGAGCCGCAATGCTAATTTCTGTCCGCCTTCTTCTTTCTGTAGCCGCTGTTTGTGCGCCTCTGGCACTTCCCAATAGGCGTAGGCTGCGTTACTGCTGCGCGGAACCAAAACAATCCGGCTGTTGGCTCCCTCTCGATCGGCAGCTAATAGGGCAGGAGAAACAGAAGGACTGGTCGCAACTGCTTCTGGTTCGGGCTGGTTTAACCCTCGCACCAATGCCCATAGAAGTGCTCCTAAAATCGGCACTGATAGCAGCCACAGCCACCAGGGAACGCCAACCCTGCCATCCACATCCGCTGCGGGAGCTTGACCCACCGCAGGAGACGGCACTGGAGCCACAGCCACATTCGGGCTGGCAGTTTGAGGAGCCTGCGCCGCGCTGTTAGGAGAGGCTGAATTGGGCGCAGTTTGGGCGGGGCTAGCGGGCTGGGCTGAGCTAGGGGACACAGCATTTTCGGCATTGCTGACAGGTGCTAAAGCGGGCTGGTTTGCAGG
>JAAUQT010000182.1 GCA_012033495.1 Cyanobacteria bacterium RM1_2_2
TCGCCTTCTGCCCGGAGTTCTGCTTGAATCTCAGTAATTTCCTCCGCTAAAACGTTTTAAAAAGGCAACGGTCTGGGGGTCTTGCTCGGCACTAACCGGACGGGGGCGCTTCAGTTTTGCCTTGAGGCGGTAGCGCACATACCCATGCACCCCGGTATAACTCATCTCATGGTTATACTCTTGTTCCAGCCAATTCTGAATCGCTCGGTAGCTCTCAAAGCCTTCCGGGGTCGCCAAACGAGCTTTTAGGGCTGCTTGTGCAGCTTCGGGAATGTGGCACTCCTGCCCCAGGTGGGGTTCTCGATGCAACAGTCCGGTAATGCCCTTGCTCTCATATTTGGCTAACCACCGTTGCAGCGTGACTCGCCCTCGCCCAAGAATTTCGGCGGCGTGCGACACGGAACGAGCTTGCTTGCTTTGCAGCAGATACAGCAGTTGAATTCGCTCTTTGTCCCCCACTTGATGTTGCTGATGCATCAATGCTTTTAATTCTTCCACCGTTTCTTGAATCATCACCCGACTCACGCCAACCATCAGATAGTCCTCCCTCGATTGATACCCCTATTTGTATCATTAATAGAAGTATTTGGTATTACAAAAACGTCTATGAGCCTATGCATAGCCCAATTTCGAGAATTAGGCTATCTCTCCCTCATTTCCCCCAGTTCTTACGGTGTACACACAACTCCTCTCAGCCCCCTAAATCCCCCACTGGTGGGGGATTTAGAAGACACAATCGGCTCGGAGAAGTCTCCCAGAATGGGGGATTTAGGGGGCAAAAAGTCTGCAACGAAGCGAATCTCAACTCGTGTGTACACAGTAGTCCCCAGTTCTTACCAGACTCTCAGCTATCTGTCAGAAGCCCTTCAGATTTAAAAGGCATCCTAAATATTAAGAAATCAAGAACGTCATATCAGATTTGGATCAACCATGAAACCGCACCTCGATCAACTGATTCAATGCTTTGAACGAATTACTCAACAGCTAAAAACGTTAGAAGTGATGCTTTCTCCCGTGGGCAAAGCAGACTTTGATTGGGGCGCAACCCCAGGACAAGAAACATCAGCCATCGATTGTGGACAGTCAATAGACGGGGAACCTGTCTTGAATCTGACGGCAACCTTGCCCCAATCCCCTGATGCCACTCAAAACAATCTCACTCAAACTTGCTCCCCAAAGTGCTCTTCTTCGTAAGCTTTTCATTCTGATTACTATTTCATTCTGATTACTTTTCATCCCGATGGACTTACTGACACTCGATAGTCTTCCACCCGATTTGCGCAATACCATGACCGCGCGGAAGCTTGCTCCTGAGCAGATTCTCTTTCGACAAGGAGATTCAGCATCCGCACTCTTCATTGTTAAAACTGGACGGCTCAAAGTTAGTCGCCCTACGCTTGAGCGGCGATTAGTGACCCTTCAAATCGCCAGGACGGGCGAATGTTTGGGAGCAAGTGCGCTGTTCTTAGACTACTATCCCTACATGGCAATTGCTGAGGCTCCTTCGCAAGTGATCGCCTATCCAAAACAGCCTCTATTATCGGCGCTGCGTCAAAATCTCGACTTAGCAGAAGATTTTATGGCACTATTGGTTAAGCAAAATTTGGCGTTGATGACCCATTTAGAATTACGCGATATTCGGGCTGCCCATAGGCGAGTGCTGAAATATTTGTACTACCTCACAGAATTGGAGCAGCCGTCCCATGAGTCTCAATTGCATGAAGCTAAAAGCATCGAGTTCGATCGTCCACTCAAAGAGGTTGCTCTTGGTCTGGGTTTAACTCCCGCAACGCTATCACGGGCATTAGCCAGATTGGAACGTGAAGGATTGATTGCGCGGGAACGGAATGTAATTAAACTCAAAAATTCATCTGCTGCTTGATTGAGATCATGCGGTTCTGGTATCGGCTTGAACCACACCGAGTTGCAGAATTTTGTAATGTATTAGAGTATCCAAGTTTATGTATTAGGTGCAATCGACTAATCTTTCAAATCTATAACGACGCATTCGTTCACTTCTTTTAATCTCACCCCCCCTTTCAAAATTTAAAGAGAGTATGCCAAACGGTTGCTCTCTAATATTTATGCTGGTTTCAATGACGCTTATTCGACTCAAGAATTATCTGCTAATTGGAAACCTATGCCTCGCAGCAAACCGCCGACCTCCCAGCAGCCTGACTCTGCCTGCCTAATGACAACCCCTCAAGCGCAGCTATCGCAGTGGCAGCAGGAACAAAACATTCTGGAAGCGCTGTCTTCTTTAAGTTATCGGGCTGGTGAACTCAAGCCCTATCTGCAAAAAATTGCTCAAGGTGTCAACAAACTGATTGGATTAGATTGGTCAGTTGTCACCCTCTGTCACAACGGTTCTGAGCAAGTTTTGGCGAGCACCATTGACCTTGGCGAAGCAGCAGACCAGAGCTACTCTCTTCACGGAACCCTCACCGGAACCGTCGTTGAAAGCGGCTTGCCTTTGGTGATCGAAGATGCCGTCACCCCCTCGGAGTTTGGTAACGCGCCGGAGGGATACCGCGCTTATCTAGGCGTTCCCTTGCGTACACCAACGGGAAATGTAATTGGCACAATCTGTTCTTTTCAAAGACACCCACGCCGTTTCACGATTGAGGAAGTCCGCTTGGCTAAACTTTTTGCAGAACGAGCCGCGACCGCCATCGACAACTACCAGCTTTATCAGCAGCAGCAGCAAACCAATCAGCAACTCCACGCAGAAATTCGAGAGCGCCAGCAAATAGAAGCTGCTTTGCGTCAAAGTGAAGTTCGCTTCAGGATTCTAGTTGAGAATGCCGCAGATGCGTTTTTACTGATCGATCCGGTGAACGGGCAGATTGTGGATGCAAACCAGCGAGCTTGTGAAAATCTCGGCTACACCTATGCAGAACTTTTGTGTCTTTCAACCCATGACATCAACGTAAAATTGGCTCATCATCAGGGGTCTGTATTTCGACAGCAGCTTGTGGCAGGCGTTCCAACAACATTAGAAAGCGAACATCGCCGCAAAAATGGAACCACCTTTCCAGTAGAGGCAAATGTTTGTCTGTTCGAGTCAGACGGACGATGGTTAGAGCTAGCTTTAGTGCGGGATGTCACTGAACGCAAACGCACAGAGCAAGTGATGGCCCATCTGGCAGAAATTGGCGAACTGGCCGCCATGATTGTACATGAGGTGCGAAATCCCCTAACAACCGTGCTGATGGGGTTGATGGCGCTACGAGGCGTCGATTTGCCCACCAAAGCGCAGCGGCAATTAGGATTAGCCCTAGAGGATGCAGAGCGGCTGCAACGGCTCTTAAATGAAATTTTGCTCTACGCAAAACAGCAGGTGCTGCAATGTTGTGCGGTTGAGCTAAATGCTTTTATCCTGAATTTACTGGAGCCGCTGCAAAACATTCCTGCCGCCGCCGATCGGCATCTTTGCTTCGCTTCATCTGTGCCTGTGGTTTGGGTTCAGGGTGATTCTGATAAACTCAAACAAGTGTTCATCAATTTAGTTAGAAATGCTTACGAAGCGATTCAGCCTGGTGAACAAGTCACCTGGAAAATGTATTCCAATCCCGATTCTAACTGTGTCTGCATTAGTATTCACAATCACGGTGAGCCAATTCCACCGGAAATTTTGGCAAAATTAGGCACTCCTTTCTTCACCACAAAATCTTCTGGAAATGGACTAGGCTTAGCCATTGTGCGCCGAATTATAGAAGCCCACGGTGGCGAACTGCGAATTCAGTCAGAGGCAGGCGTTGGCACCACGATGCGAATTCAGCTTCCCGTATCGCCAGATCTTTGAGTCAAGCGTTGTTGATTCAGTCTCGAAACTGAAGTTGATCAGATCTGAAGATCTGAAAATTTATTCAGAAAAGTCCCAGCTTAGTCTCAGATTCCTTGGGCAATTTCTCAGGCAAATATCATTCTTAATAAGCAGAAAACAGCCACAATTGCCCCATAGCCCAAATCGACAACTCACAGCTTCATCAGGCTCCACCGCAAACGCCCGCACTTATCTTTTCCTATCTTTTCTAAGGATACTAACTATGAAACTGAATCAACTGCTACTGCTCGGTGTCACCTCTGTTTTAGTTGCTGTTGCTCCTCTTTCTGACGCAATTTCTCATCCAGCCCCGACTCAAACTGTGGCTCAAACTGTGGCTCAAACTGTGGCTCAAAGCCAATCAGTTGCCATTGCTACGGGAACGTTTGTTGCAGGCGAAGCCCCCACAACTGGCACGGCTCGCATTGTTACGGAAGGCGGACACCGCTACCTGGAGTTGGACACCGCATTTAGCACCAGCAACATGGGGCCCGACTTGCATGTGTTGTTAGATTCAACTGAGAAGCCCCCGCAGACTTACAGCAACTTGGGCGGCGCAGTGAATTTGGGCAGCTTGCATGATTTCAGCGGCGCTCAGCGGTATCCAATTCCAGATGCCATCAACATTGCAGACTATGACTCGGTGGTGATTTGGTGTCGAATGGCCAACGCTACATTTGGTTACGCACCGCTGAGCCCAACCAGCAATGCTACGATTCGGTAATCTAACCTGAGAAGCATCTAATCTGAGAAGTAATCAAATCTGAGAAGTAATCGAATCTGAGAAGCAACGCAGAATTACGAGTCCTTAAAAAACAAAAGTTTAGCCCAAGCTGTCTCTAGCCTGGGCTGTTTTTCGTATAAGCCAGCCTTAATATAGCGTGTCGGCTGGCGGTATTAATCTATATTTGTATCTTATCCGACACTTCGAGAAAGTCTCATAAACTCAACATTACTTAATAATTAGCAGCAGTTCGCAATCATTTACCGATCTGAAAGCAACAGAGCGGGTCTATCCTTCTGGAAAACCGCTATTTTTGCTCAAGCAATCGGCATACTAGAAATTGCGCTCCCTAATGCTGAGATAACTAATGCTGAGATAACTAATGCTGAAATGGTGACAGATTCTTCTCACGATCGTCCTGACACGCCCAAATCGCCATCTCCTGCCAGCGAAGCCCTTCAAGGCGTCGTTGAACGGCTCACCTTTCACTCGGATCAATCCGGCTACACGGTGGCCCGACTGAAAGCCCCCAGAACCAGCGAGTTGATCACCATCGTCGGCAATTTTGCCCAAATTCAGCCTGGACAAACCCTCCATCTAGAAGGCAACTGGCGCGAGCATCCCAAATATGGGCAGCAGTTTGAAGTGCAGCGCTATCGAGAAACCAAGCCTGCGACCCTGACAGGAATTGAAAAATATTTGGGCAGCGGACTGATTGAAGGCGTGGGACCCGTCACCGCGAAGCGAATTGTGGCGCACTTCGGGCTGGAAACCCTCGACATTATTGAAAACCAAATTGAACGGCTCTCAGAAGTTCCCGGCATCGCCCAAAAACGCATCCAGCAAATTCAGACGGCTTGGGCTTCGCAACGGGCGATCAAAGATGTGATGCTGTTTCTGCAAAGCCACGGCATTTCTACCACCTATGCGGTCAAAATCTATAAGCAATACGGCGATGCGGCAATTGAGACGGTCGCTCAGAATCCTTACCAGCTTGCGGCAGAAGTCTACGGCATTGGGTTTGTGATTGCCGATGCGATTGCCCGCAGCTTGGGGGATCGATCCCGGCTCAGAATATCGCTATCGGAGCGGGGTTTTGCAAGTGCTTCGAGAAGCGCAGACGACGGACATTGCTTTTTGCCGCAGCCAGAACTCGTGCAGCGTACCGTCAAACGCTTGAGCTTGGGCGAACACCAACCCGACCCCGAACGACTGACGGCTTTAACGACTCAGATGGCGCAGGATGGCGAACTGGTGATCCAAACCCAAACTGATCCAGAAACCGATTCGGCTCAACTTAGCGGCGAACAATTGCTTTGCTATGATCCGCCGTTTTATGGTGCAGAATTTAAGCTGAGTGAACGCCTCGCCCTATTGCTGAGCGAACCGCTGATGGTCGATTTGCCGCGAGTGCAGCGCTGGATCGATCGCTTTACTGAACAAACCGGATTGCAGCTTTCCGCCCAGCAGCGACAGGCCGTGGAACTGGCAGCAAGCCAGCGGATTTTGGTGCTAACCGGCGGGCCAGGAACTGGAAAAACCTTTTGCACTCGCACGATTGTGGCACTTTGGAAAGCAATGGGGAAAGCCATCGCGCTAGCGGCCCCCACCGGACGAGCGGCCCAACGGCTCAGCGAAATGACCCGGCAAGAAGCCAAAACCGTGCATCGCTGGCTAGAAGTTGACCCGACCACCTTCAAATTCAAGCGCGATGCCGACAACCCAATTCCGGCAGAGGCAATCATTGTCGATGAGGCTTCCATGCTGGATTTATTTCTGGCGAATTCGCTCGTAAAAGCGATTGGTTTAGGCGCACAGCTTTTGCTCGTCGGAGATATGGATCAGTTGCCGAGTGTGGGGCCGGGCAATGTTTTGGCTGACCTGATCCGCTCAGAGCAAGTGCCGATCATCCGGCTGACCGAAGTGTTTCGGCAGGCCCAAACTAGCCAAATTGTCAAAAATGCCCATCGGATCAACCAGGGGCAACTGCCGCAGCTTAATCCGGTTTCCGAGCCGCCAGCTTCAGACTGTTTGTGGTTTGCTGCATCGAAGCCAGAGCAAGGGGTTCAGGTCATTCAGGATTTGATTACAGATCTGATTCCCCAGTTAGGATTTAACGTTGCTTCTGATGTGCAGGTGCTTTGCCCGATGACGCGAGGAGAAATTGGCACACAGCGCTTAAATCAAGTTTTGCAGCAGGCAATTAATCCACCATCGACACAGAAAGCTGAACTAAAGCGAGGAGGACTGATCTTACGAGTCGGCGATCGAGTCATCCAACGCACGAATGACTACAACCGAGATGTATTCAATGGCGATTTAGGAATCATTGATGAGATTGATCCAAATACACAAGAGGTGACGGTTCAGTTTGCCGGACGTTTGATTACCTACGATGCTGCTGACCTGAACGAAATCACCTTGGCGTGGTCAGTCACCATTCACAAATCGCAAGGCAGCGAATATCCTGTAGTCATCCTCCCTGTGTTTATGCAACATTCACTTTTACTTTCTCGCAACTTAATCTACACTGGCTTAACTCGCGCCAAACATCTGGCAATTTTTGTGGGAACCCAGTCTGCAATTCAGTTTGCTGTGCAGCAAATCAAAAATCAGCAGCGTTATACTTTGCTTGCAGAGCGCTTGCAGACAATGTTGAGATAATGGTGTTGAGATAGTTGAGATAATGGTTTGAAATCACAATGATTTGAATCGACACTCCAATGCAAACGTAATCTAAGGACACCATATGCACGGCTTCATCCCACCTCAGCGATTTTTTCCTTACCTAACCTGGACTGACATCCACCAAATGCCAGAGCGAGAACATGTCGTAATTTTGCAGCCCGTTGGCGCGATCGAACAACATGGGCCCCATTTGCCGCTGATCGTGGATGCTGCCATTAGCGTAGCGGTATTGGGCAAAGCGCTGGAGCAACTCGAAGCCGACATTCCTGCCTATGTGCTGCCGCCGCTCTATTACGGCAAATCCAACGAGCACTGGCATTTTCCAGGCACGATTACCCTGAGCGCTCAAACGCTGATGACCACCTTAATGGAAGTCGGGCAGAGCATCTACCGGGCTGGATTCCGTAAGTTTGCGTTGGTGAATGGGCATGGCGGACAGCCTCAAATCATGGAAATGGTAGCGCGAGATTTGCATCAGCAGCACGAAGATTTTCAAGTATTTCCGCTGTTTGTTTGGCGAGTGCCCAATGCGGCAACCGAACTGCTGACCCCCGAAGAGTTGGAGTTAGGCATTCATGCGGGTGATGCCGAAACCAGCTTGCTGCTGTCGATTTTGCCGGATCAGGTGAGAATGGAAGCCGCCGTTAAGGAATATCCGCAGGACTTACCGGATAGCATGTTGAGTATGGAAGGTCAGTTGCCCTTTGCTTGGACAATGTTAGATCTGAGCCGCAGCGGTGTGTTAGGCGATCCCACAGTGGCAACGCAGGCAAAAGGCGATCAAATTTTGGCATCGCTGGCGCAGAGTTGGGCACAGGTCATCCGCGATATTCACAAATTTCAGCAGCCAATGGTCTGGAAGTAATCACTTTCTTTAAGGTTAAGTTCTTCACAATTAAGTTGAGCAACAGCCCGGAACCATAACCCACAATAGGCTAACAGCAGAGGGCAATCACGATGATCCAGCTTTTAGATAAACCTACAGAACAACGATTCATCCAAACTGGCGTCGGTTGGGAAAGTTTTAAAGCAATTCAGAGCGGGTTTGCTGGCTCGCCTGGAGTTCGCCTGTTCTATTACGAGGGGGAGCTAGAGATTTTGTCTACTTCACCAGAACACGAAATTGTGAAGGGCAATATCGGCTATTTGCTGGAAGATTTCATGCTCAGCCAAGGTTTAGAGTTTGTTGCCACTGGCTTTTTCTCCCAGGAAAAGGAAGCAATTGCGTCAGCCCAAGCAGACGAATCCTACTGTTTTGACGCCAGGAAGCCTATCCCAGACTTAGCGATTGAAGTTGTGATCACTAGCGGCGGGCCGAGCAAACTTAAGCGATACAAAGCATTAGGAGTGCAGGAAGTGTGGTTTTGGGAGACTGGTGAGATTAGTATCTATCAGTTGGCTTCAGCAGACTACCAGAAGGTCAATGAAAGCCAGTTTGTTAAAGATATCAATTTTGAACGACTCGCTGAGTGTGCCGCCATCGAATCTCGACCCCAAGCAGCGAGAGCGTTTAGACAACCAGAACGCTGAAGAATCTCCCGCAAGCAAACTTTCTGTACGGGCAGGTTTTGCAGGTAAATCATCGCTGAAACAGTCAAAATTTGGCTAAACCTGCCCCAACCCAGCAGCAACTTCCCCTTAGACCTCTCTTCAACTCTAGAATCAACTCTAGAACTCCAAGATCTCATCCCGATTTAACCAGAGGACGCGGCAGTTCGCAAACTAAAACCATGGCTGCGCTCAGCTTCCAAAATCCAGAACCCAAAATGATATCACTTGCGATATCAACTTTTAATCTACACTGTTATATGTAGCCAAATCGCTAGAATGCTTGTGGGGAGAAGCTTTCACCTTGTAGACATGTCTATAACTAGTGGTCTGTCAGTTTCTAATTTGTGGGTTGAGAATGGGGTGAAGGGGTGGAACCCCTTTGTGAGGCTTGCCTCCACACCCCCTTTACGCATAATTCTTGAGTTGATAAACCACTAGCTCGTAACTTGTACAACATACGGTTATCTCTGTAAAGCAATAAGGTTGACAGAGAAGCGAATCTTGTGACTTTTCGATATCACAAGGTGGATAAACCTGTTTATAGACTTATTGAATTTTTACAACTTGTTGTTGAATTTGAATCTGAGCTTGGACAAAGCTTGTATAGATAGGAACGTTAACTTCCAAGGCTTCAAAACTAACAACTAATGAGTAAGGAACTTCTGCTGTCGGATCATTGTTCCACCCTTCATGACCTACTATCGCTAGACAGAACGCCTCACGCAAATCATAAGATTTAACGATAGCCCAATCTTTCTGAATCGTTCCTGCTCCTCTAGAGAGTCCTTTAACCTTGCCCCAGTTCTTCTGTTTACCTAACGTCCACTCAAATAGCCCCTCACCCTTTTCAGTTTCCTCAGCAGTTTCGGATTCCTTAAGAACTCGCGCTAAAAACTGATCTGGGTCCTCGCCTCGTTTGCTACATTCCCAATCCAGCCAAGTCGATAGATATTTTCTTCGCTGCCGTCGAGTTCTGCGGGGTTCTGCTTTATAGGACAGCGTCACCTCCACCAAAATGTTATAAATTTCTCCAGGCGACCTCAGTTCTGGCGGCAATTGCACTTGATAAACACAGGCTTTTCGGGCAGAAATTCGTTGCTCCCCTCTAGTAGTCAGAGTTATTCGGTTTGCTGTATTACCTATTGCTCGATCAAAATTGGGAATACCATATCCCATCTGGCAAATTACATTCGACAAATCAACCTCTGGCTGTGCTGTCCATTGAGGTAAGCGAACTGATTGGACAACTAATGCTCGGTAGAGTAAGCAACTTTCCTGAGGGAATTCAGCCTCTACTGCCGCTGCAACGTGAGCTACTTTAGGAGCCGCAAAAGAAGTCCCAATTTTGTCAGATGCTATCACTGCACCACCTCCTAGCGTGGAACGCACCAGTTCTGGACAAACATCAGGTGGGTAGTTCAGGATCGCTGGATTGCTTTCATCCATGATTAAATCACCACCATACTCCACAATTTCTGGCTTAATAGACTCCCAAATTCCTAAACCACAACAGGTAAAAGCAGAGGGATGGTCTGCTCCTGATGCAATAGAAGTAAGGGGTGGATTATGGTAAGAGCTAGCAGCAACTGAGCCAACAGTAAGAGCCTGAAAGCTTTGGGCAGGGTTCGCTACTCTTGAAGAGGCTTCTAACAAATAATCTGGATAGGTGCGACCTGTCGCAAAATGATCGCTGATTGAGAGCCTAGAAATACCAACAGACCCATGTAACGGCAAGTTGCCTGCTGAGACGATGAACAAAACATCATGGTCCCATGTAAGTTCATCGATCGCAGTTGCCCAAGCACTCATGTACTGTGTACGGCAAGGTGTTGACCCAGTAATTGAGTGGTTGAAGATTCGAGTGCCAGTCTGTTTATAAAAGTTGACGATTTCTTCTAGGGTCTCTGGAGGAAATAACTGCTCCGGTAGCTGACAGCAGCAATTCTAAATTCAAATTTTGACAGCAGGAGCAAGTGAGGAGAGGATGGAGGTCTGTAAGCGAAAGCAGCCAGATGAAACCCCTCCCCCTCAGTTTTGCGGTATTGCTGGGCTATCTTTGC
>JAAUQT010000183.1 GCA_012033495.1 Cyanobacteria bacterium RM1_2_2
GGTTCCCTCCTTTCTAAGGAGGGTTAGGGAGGATCAAGTCTTGAAGCCTGTTTCAGCCTCTTCAAATTCATTTACAAACAGTCTCTAAATTTACTTCAGGCTAAATTTACATTCAAGACAACTTCCAGAACTGTCATAGCGCAAGTTCCTAGCCAACATAACAGCAATGGAGTGCCACGAAACAGTTTTTGAAAGAATATGAAAATAAGGTAAAGCTTATGAATAGCTGAGTGAAGCAGTCTTCATGATGAAGGGTAATCGAGTTGCAGCGACTCCTCTATGAATGCAGGTGCTGCAAAAACCTTAACGCTCCTTTTCTGACTTATTTATTAGAGGCATTTATGGACAAACTAATTCATTATCCGATGGTAATTGGCAATGAGAAAATTGAAACAGGCAGTGAAGACTTAATTGAGCCTGCCACCGGTAAAGTTTTTGCCACAGTGGCTCTGGGAACAAAAGCCGATGTCGCTCGTGCCGTTGCTGCTGCGAAAGCAGCGCAGGTAGCGTGGGCTGCCCTTTCCTATGGTGAACGCAGTGCCGCCCTGATGAAACTAGCAGATGCGCTAGAAGCCAAAAGTGAGGAACTCGCCCGCTTAGAAAGCCAAAACGCCGGAAAACCGCTGAAGCTGACAACAGGCGGCGATATTCCCTTTGCAATTGATAACCTGCGCTATTTTGCGGGAGCAGTGCGGCGGCAAGAAGGCTCGGCGGCCGGTGAATATGTGAGCGGCTACACCAGCATGACGCGGCGCGAACCGGTTGGCATTGTGGGGGCAATTACACCGTGGAATTATCCGTTTATGATGGCGATTTGGAAGCTTGGCCCTGCGCTGGCGGCGGGCAATGCAGTCGTGATCAAACCCGCTCCGAATACGCCCATTACAACAATTGAGCTAGCGAGAACGGCGCTGGAATGTGGCTTTCCGGCAGGGTTAATTAATGTGGTGACGGGCGGGGCAGAAGTAGGTGAGGCGATTTGCACCCACCCAGATGTGCGGATGATTAGCTTCACGGGCAGCACTCGTACCGGCAAGCGAATTGCCGAGTTAGCCAGCCCGCTCGTGAAGCGAGTCACGTTGGAATTGGGGGGTAAGGCTCCTTTTGTCGTCTTCGCGGATGCCGACATCGAAGCCGCCGCCAGAGGCGCGATTCCGGCTGCCTATATGAACAGTGGACAAGACTGCACTGCTGCAACTCGCTTCTATGTTCAAGATCAGGTATTCGATCAATTTTTGGCTCGCTTCGCAGAATTGACGCAAACGATTCGGGTTGGTGATCCCTTTGCCGAAGATACCGACATTGGGCCCCTCTCCAGCGAAACGCAGCGGCTAAAAGTGCATGGTTTTGTAGAAGAAGCGCGTCAACAAGGCGTAAAGGTGGCAACGGGTGGTGTAATGCCAGAAGGCGCCGGTTTCTACTATCCTCCGACAATCTTGGTCGATGCCCCACAAGCAGCAAGCTGCGTTCAAGACGAGATTTTTGGCCCAGTGGTGGTGGTCAATCGATTTGCTGACGAGGCAGAAGCCTTAAAGCTGGCAAATGATATTCCTTACGGCTTGGCAGGTAGTGTCTGGACACTGAACGTACAGCGAGCGATGCGGATGGCAGCAGCGATGGAATGCGGCACAGTTTGGGTCAATGATCACTTGCCTATTGCCAGCGAACAACCCCACGGCGGCTTCAAGCAAAGCGGCATCGGCAAGGATATGTCCTACTACGCGCTCGAAGAATATACCGTTGTCAAGCATGTGATGCTCGACATTACTGGCGAACAAAAGAAAGCCTGGCACTCGGTTGTATTTGATGCCTAAGTTGTGGCTACGAACTAGAGGCTGTCGTCCATTTCAACCAGAATCCTATTTCAGCCAGAATCCTGATGATGGCTGAGCGACAGCCCCTAGCCTGTTTTGGGGAACGAGCGCAATCAGGCGAATGCCGTCAACGGTTGACCATCCATAGATGAGATGATGACGCGCCCCAAGGTAATTAGGCATAAGCTTGAATAGGCAACTTCTGATCAGAAAAAAAGCCGTTTTGAATGTTGCCGCAAGCTGCTGTTAAAAATCTCCGGCTTCTGCTTTCGGTTACTTCGACCTAGGCAACCGGAGATTAAACTTCTAGCGCAGTTGGCAAAGGTTCTTAGAGGACAGTTTAAAAGTCAACTCGTCGGTCGCAAAACGTCTTAGATCCCCCAAATCCCCCTTAGTAAAGGAGACTTTGAGTTCGGTTCCCTGCTTTTTAAGGGGGCTAGGGGAGGGCAACAGGTTCCCAACGTCACCAGCAAACCACTTTTCAAACATCCTCTTTGGTTAATTAGGTTAACCCAATGGCAGCAAAAAGATTGCTCAAGTCAGATGGTTGTAGAACGATGGGAATCAACTTATGTCGGCTCACCCTGCTTCGTAGCAGTTCTACTTTTCGCCAACCTAGCGCTTACCAAAAAGCGCCGAAAAGTTGCAAAGCTTATCTGCAAAGCTGCTGGAATTTCCACTTCAATCTGCTTAAACATACTTAATAATGTGAACTCAAACTTGATAACCTTCTGGGTCAATTTGCCGTTCTTCTTGTTCTTGTAACGACTGCCACCCTGCTTGCCACAGCGTTCGATCTTTTAGCTGTTGCGCATTCAGCCAAAACCGTACAGCCGGATCGCAAGCTGCTATCATCTCGGCAAATACCCAGCGCCCTTCATTCTTGCGATTCACAACTTGAAAATGCCGCCATCCCCAGGTTGTTTGTTGAGAAGTCCACTTAGAACCAACTAAATGGGGAAATTTCTGTTTCTTTTGCATCATTGATAGTTCTGCCAAATCTTGAGCGAATCGGTGTGTGCTGACTCACTTTGTATTTTGTAACAAAACATCACCAGGATTGGCGGCAAGAAACTGAAAATCAGCAAATTCCTGAAAATCAGCAAATTCGGAAAGATAGGCACTTCCAGTTCTCAAATGTTCGGTTATGCTGAGTTCATAACAATTTCTACAACAAGCTCATACGCTCCTGCCAATTGGCAGAGGAGGATGATGCTTTACCATTCAATTGGTTGAGGAGTTTGTCTGAAGCGAAATCTCTTTTGTAATTCCACATAATTCAAGTTCAACACCCTTCTGCATTCAATTTTTATGGCAACAACTGTAAAAAAAGCGTGCAACTTTTGTGAGAAAAGTTACAATCGAGAGGTTTCAGCGAAATCCACAGGCAGAGATTCCCGTTTTGGTGCTGACACTCGGCATTTGTCGAGGTCAAGCGTTGTGCCTCTGGGATAGCTATCATCCAATAAGTGAACTGGTCTTGAATAACACCTAGAAGCAAATCAAATCTAGACCAGTTAAATAGTAGGTCGTGAAATTCCTTGGTTTGATTGACCTTTGATGTTTTGATATAAGGAGCATGAGGAGCGCGGCATGACCCAGGCTACTGACGTACTCGAAACCATTGACCAGCCAGAAAGCAATTTTGATGAACTTCTGGTGGATGAAGGGGATGATCGAGACGATTTGTTCGATGCCCAATCTGATTCTGATGATGATGATGGCAAGACGGCGAAAGGCGGTGTTCGTCGTCGGGCACAGGTGAAAAAGAAACACTATACAGAAGATTCCATTCGTCTGTATCTCCAAGAGATTGGTCGAATTCGTCTGTTGAGAGCAGATGAAGAGATTGAACTCGCTCGTAAAATCGCTGATTTGCTGGAACTGGAGCGAATTCGGGATCGCCTGTGCGAACGGCTAGAACGGACTCCTCAAGATTTTGAGCGAAACTTGGAACTGTGGGCGAATGAGGTAAATCAACCGTTGCCGAAGTTCCGTCGTCGCTTACACGAGGGACGGCGCGCCAAAGAAAAAATGGTGCAGTCTAACTTGCGTTTGGTGGTTTCGATCGCCAAAAAGTACATGAATCGCGGCTTGTCTTTCCAAGATTTGATTCAGGAAGGCAGCTTGGGTCTAATTCGGGCGGCTGAAAAGTTTGACCACGAGAAAGGCTACAAGTTTTCAACCTATGCAACTTGGTGGATTCGTCAGGCAATTACTCGCGCTATTGCCGATCAGTCTCGAACGATTCGTCTGCCCGTTCACCTCTATGAGACAATTTCTCGGATTAAGAAAACGACGAAGTTGCTCTCTCAAGAGATGGGTCGCAAGCCGACAGAAGAAGAGATTGCCACTCGGATGGAAATGACAATTGAGAAACTGCGGTTTATTGCGAAGTCCGCTCAGTTGCCGATTTCCTTGGAGACACCAATTGGAAAAGAAGAGGATTCTCGTTTAGGAGACTTCATTGAATCTGATGGTGAAACCCCCGAAGACCAAGTCTCTAAAAATCTGCTGCGGGAAGACCTAGAAAGCGTGTTGGGAACGCTTAGCCCTCGTGAGCGCGATGTGCTACGGTTGCGATATGGTTTGGATGATGGTCGGATGAAGACGTTGGAAGAAATCGGTCAGATTTTTAACGTCACCCGGGAACGCATCCGCCAGATCGAAGCAAAAGCGCTACGCAAGCTGCGTCACCCGAATCGTAATAGCGTGTTAAAAGAATATATTCGCTAGAGCGTTCGTTGAAATATCTAGTTGTCAAATATTGAATCATCTCACAGATGAGCTAGCCTACCGAACGGTGGGCTTTTTGATTCTTGGGCTGCTTGGTTTAGCGCTCCATCAGATCGCTCTTTTGAGAGATTTTGAGAGATTAGTTACATCAAAATCTCATTCTCCTTATAGAAGCTTTGCTCCGAGCATTTCCGTTATGGTTGTAGCTACTGTTTTTGGAATTGAAGAAGTAAAAATTATGGCTCTTAAGCTCAATGTTCCTAGTATGACCAATACTGATGCGGCAAAGTATGTCAAAGAAAGCATTCTCACCTCAGAGCCTGATGCCAGAGTTGATATCAATTTGGATGAGAAGACCGTAATGGTCGAGTCTAAAGCATCGGAAGAAACTATCAAGCAACTAATTACAGCAGCAGGACATACCATTGAATAATACTTGTGTACTCATTCATGCCTAGCGGTAGACGCCAACCTGAAGTGCACTCCGCTACAAAAGGAATAGCGCTAGCAGACTAGCCAAACATTTAGTATGAGTAGTATGAGGCGGAAATATGGCAGTGCAGGAACTTCGTAAAAGCCAGATGATGACCCATCTTTTAGAGGCTCTAGAGGATGGGCAAGATATTGGGCATTACGGTAGGTTGGTGTTTGCAATGGTGGCTCATCATTTCATGGATGAAGCAGAGCTAGTTGACTGGTTGCAAAAAGATTCTGATTTTAGCGAATCTGAAGCCCGCGCTCTTTACCGGCAAGTGCAGGGGAAAGACTACAATCCGCCAAAGCGCGACCGCATTCTGCAATGGCAGCAGCAGCAAGAGTTTCCGATCTGCCCGAATCCTGAAGATCCGGATGCCTGCAACGTCTACAAAGACCTCAGCTTTCCTGACCATGTTTACGAGCATATCTCGGAATATTATGAGCAAAAAGGCCAGGAACAGCAAAGCCAGGAGCAGCAAACCAGTGCTGCTGAACGCTAGGCGTCTAATTCTGGTTAAAGCTTCTGGTTAAAGCTTCTGGTCAAAGCATCGAAAACCCTCCAGTGCTTTACTGCAAGGTAAGCTAACTTGTTAAAAAATAGCTTGCCTTCCAAGCCATAGTTCGAGGGGTAGAATCCCCGGATTTTTCAAGAATTCGGGGATTTGAAGATATAAAGCACGAGTCCATCCAGGCTTAGCCCTAGGTTTAGGCAAGTCTACGACTCGTAAGGGTTAGCAGGAGCCGGAATTTCGGTTAGGGATTTGGCGCTGATAACTAACTGACGCTTATCCGCTATGGTTTCGGTAATCATTTCCCCTTCAATCCGCAACCATTTGTCTACTGGATAGGCAGCCCGGTTTCCATCCGGCAGTTTCACAGGTAGCCCAACCGGATAAACATCGGCAGCACAGCAGGTAATGACAAAACGAGCAATGCCAATATAGGCTTCTGGCACGTTGGGTAAGTGAAGCACAAACCCTTCCACGTTCACTTTCTGCCCAGTGTAGGCATCCGGTTCTGGATACACATTCAAAGTCCGCACCCAATCGATCAGCGAGCGGTCTTCTGGCTTGGTGGCGGCCCGAAACGCCTGCGGCTGAGAACGAGTTAGAGTAAGGGTTTCAGTGACTCCTCGATCGAGCGCAACCTGGCTAGCAAACGGTTGGGGCGTGAATTGCAAGCCAAAAATAGCAACGACGAGCAGCAGTCCGCTACTCCATCCGGGTGGAAACAAGGAAAGATGCTGCATGGCTGGGCTGGGCGGACGAGGTTTGCGTCGTTGCCTGCTGGCCCGCAACAGCACCTGAGCGATTTTGAAGGCTGCCAAACCGAGCAGCGCAAATCCGGCTGAGTAAGCGAGCCAAACATAGTTCGGGTGGAGCAGCAGCTTAATTTTGCCGGTTAGCCAATATTGCAGCAGCAAAGCGCCCCAAGCTGAGATCGCGGCAACATCGAGCAATCCTTGCAGCCGATAGAGGCTTTTGAGCGGGCGCAAACGGGGTGCATTAGAGTTAGATTGAACAGTCATGCGGCCTCGATTGAAGAATTAGCTAACATACAGATTAATCAACAGCGCCAGCAAAAACGCCATTTGCCCTGCTAGCAAAAAGATATACAGAATAGCCCGACCTCGAAACACCGAGAGCAGCAAAACGAAATTTTTAAGGTCAATCATGGGGCCAAAGACTAGGAATGCCAGCAGTGACCCAGTTGTGAAAGTAGACGCAAACGACAGGGCAAAAAAACGAGTCAACCGTTGAGCAAATTGACACTACTGCTGCCAAAAGCATCATTGCCACAATGGATGTGACCGGCCCTTGACCGAGGCTCAAAATCATTTCGCGGGGCACTGCAACCTGCACAAAGGCAGCAATTGCGGAACCGAGCACCAAAATGCCGCCCAACTCTCGCAGTTCTAGAATCATGTTGTCGAGCATCATCCGCAGCCGATCTGGAACGGGACGCGACAAATCTGGGTTCAGCGCCATTGCCCCTGCGCCTAAGCTGTCGAATTGCAGCGGTTGGTTTGACTGTCCCAGAAAGAAAGTGCCTGATTGCAGTAAAGGAGAGCTAGTTTCAGGGTTGGCATCAGCCGTTGGATGACGCTTCGGTGCTGCCATTGCCCGCGCTACGGTGGGTTGCATCAACGGACGCAGATCAGCTTGGGTGCTAAAAACCCAGCCAATCACGGTGGCAATCAGCAGCGAAAAGCCAATTCGCAAAAAAACAATCTCTGGCTGATCGCGGAACGCCGTCCAAGTTGCCCAAAACACCACCGGATTCACCACCGGAGCCGCCAGCAAAAAGCCGATTGCCATCGAAGCAGGCGCGCCTTGAATCAACAGGCGTCTAGCGACCGGAACATTGCCACATTCGCAAACTGGAAATAAAAAACCGATCAAGCTTCCGGCAAAGGCAGCCAAAATCGGTTGCTTCGGAACGGCCGCGATCAGCTTTCGTTCATCGACAAACAGCAGCAGGGCGCTTGAAAACAAGACCCCAATCAGCAGAAACGGAATTGCCTCAACCAGCAGGCTGAAAAAGAGAGTGAGCGCGTTGTTGAGTTGAGTCATGCCTAAAAGTGAGAGTGGGAGTTAGCTTAGGCTTACGAACCTGATGGGTCATTGTAACCGATCCAGATGCCGTCAGTTGAGATTGGGGCGCTAGTGCTCTGTCAGGCGAGAGTGGAGGGCGGGTTTTGCGGTCAAATCGATTGCCGGATGCCCATTGATCTGCTAGACCCGCCCGTCCAGTTTACGGATTGATTCAATCCACGATCCTTAGAAAGTTTCTAGCAAAGATGATCCCCGCACTGGAGGGGCGTTCGCGTAGCGAGTGCAAAGCACTCAACCTTTGGTAGATAGGCTGGGCAACGGATGGAGAAAAGATCGCCCCAATGCTTCGCCCTTACGTCCATGGGTATCTTGTTTCTTAGAAATTTCCTCAGACGTTTGCGACCGACCGTTGGACTTTCAAAACATCCTCTTGGATGGAAATCGCTCATCCTGGCTTTCATGTTTGCACTCAACCAGGTAGGTTTAACTTCCATGTCTGATCTAAAAGCAAACTCTAGCCCTCGCCGCTTTGTCAGCCTCGAAGCACTCATGCTGATTGCCATTCTGGGCATCACTGGAAGCGGTGTTTACTTCTTGCAGCAGCAACGCATTGAACGCCTGCAAGCCCAAAACCAGGCGCTACAACAGCAAATTGCCTCTTTGCAGGCAGATAATATTAATCAACAGCAGGCCATTGAAGGACTGAACAGCGCAAAAAGCACCTTGACCGCAAATTTGCAGTTGCTCTGTCAACAACCCCAAACCCGGATTAGTCTTTTCTTCAAAAAAGCCTTGGGTGGGCTAATGGACAACGGTTCTAGTGATTTTGCTGAAACATGGCAGCAGGTCTGCGGCAATGCTCTACCTTCAACGCCGCTTCAGTAAGCTTGATTCAGGAAGTTTGATAAGCAGGAAGCTGCGGCAATCAAAGCTAGGAATTTTTTTTGACAGTAGCAAATCTTAAAGCGGCAGGAATCGTAGCAGCGAAGCCCAAAAACGCTCACAGGTGCATTACCAAAACCAGATGCATTAGTTAAATGTACCTAATGCGGAGAACTGTGCTATGCTCCGCTGTGAATGTGGTGTTAGGAGTGAAAAGCGAATATGGTTCTTTCTTCTGCTGTATCAGGCAACACTTCTCGAAGTTTCCAAAGTGCTGCTGTGGCTTCGGCACAGGTTGGTGTAGGCTGCAATCACTGGGAAACTCTCAACCTGCCCTCTTCGCGTCTGTTTGGCACAGACGGCATTCGTGGGAAAGCAGGCGAACTGCTCACGGCTCCACTCGCGCTTCAAGTGGGCTATTGGGCCGGAAAAGTATTACAAAGTCAAAGCATGACTGACGGTAACAACAGTCACACTATCATATTAGGGCAAGATTCGCGGAATTCTAGCCACATGCTAGCGATGGCACTTTCCGCCGGATTAACTGCCGCAGGCATGGAAGTTTGGAACTTAGGATTATGCCCAACTCCCACAGTCGCCTATTTGACTCACAGCACCCAGGCAGCGGGCGGCGTGATGATTTCCGCAAGCCACAACCCGCCGGAAGATAACGGCATCAAGTTTTTTGGGGCAGGTGGAGCCAAGCTGTCGGCTGAACTTCAGCAAGCCATTGAGTTGGGGTTGCGTGGGGAAAGCCTGCCCGCTACTGAGGCAAATTGTTCTGATGCAGGCAGCCGCTGGGGGCAAAGCTACTACCGCCCCGAATTAGTAGCAACCTATGTCGAATCTTTGCATCGTCCCTTGTTGCCTGCCGTCAACCTCGAAGGCATGAAAATTGTACTCGATTTGGCCTGGGGAGCCGCAACGCAAGTTGCCCCAATCGCGTTTGAGCAAATGGGCGCAAAGGTGATTTGTCTGCACGACTATGCCGACGGCGATCGAATTAATGTCAACTGTGGCTCAACCCATTTGGAACCATTGATCGCAGGCGTTCGTAATCACCGTGCCGATCTGGGATTTGCGTTTGATGGCGATGCCGATCGGGTCATGGCAGTCGATGCTCAGGGTCGGGTGGTGGATGGTGATTATATTCTCTACTTTTGGGGACAAGCGCTCCGCCAAACCAATCAACTTCCAGAGAATTTGATTATCTCTACCGTGATGGCCAACCTCGGTTTTGAGCGAGCCTGGGAAAAACTAGGCGGTACGCTGATCCGCACTGCGGTTGGTGATCAATATGTTCATGCCGAGATGCTGAAACGTGGCGCGAAACTGGGCGGCGAACAGTCAGGACACATTCTCTGTCCCCATTACGGCGTGTCAGGTGACGGGCTGCTGACGGCACTGCACCTGTCGTCGCTTGTCTGTCAATCTGGCACATCTTTGACAGAACTGATGGATCAGAGCTTCCAAACCTATCCGCAAATTCTGCGAAACGTCCGGGTTGAAGATCGAGAGCGCCGCCTGAACTGGCAGCAAGACGAGCGATTGGTCGAAGCTGTTGCTCAAGCCGAAGCTGCGATGGGTGATCAGGGTCGGGTGCTGGTGAGAGCGTCGGGTACAGAACCTGTGATTCGCGTTATGGTGGAAGCCGCCAGCGTTGAACTCACCGATTATTGGACAGAAAACCTCGTGCTAGCCGTTCAGCGATACGCTGCATAGAACAGGTGGGGAGGAGATGGGCTTCGACGGGAGTGCTCAACCGAACGTGGATGGTGAAACTGAGGAACTCCATGAGGTTGTGATCCGCGTGCAGCCAGGATTGTGGACTCATAACTTCCTGAACCGAGAAGGCGCACAACAGCAGAAAGCCTTGTATCAATATGGGCTAATCCCTAAAGAGGTTTTTGACATCGATCCTCATCGCCGCAAACTGGCGACCAGTATGGGGTTGTATCTGATTCAGAATAGCCGCGCTCGTCCCAATGGTATCTATACGATCGAAAGTTTGATCGAAAGTGTTCTTCCCAGCAATGAAATTGAAAGGGCATTGTCCGATCGCCGCTATGGATGGAAATTGAAGGAGTCGGTCGATAATGCCTTGCTGACGCTCAAAGATAGCCTCAAGATTGAGATCGGCTTTGATGATGAAACTTACCCAATCTGGCTTTTCACCAATAATGGAAACTTTATTAATATAAGTCCGTAACAGTTTAAAAATTTCAGCTACGTGGCTAATATTACCATATAATGTTACTTCGGTATTTTCACGATCAAGACGGTGCTCATCCATTACAAAAAGCACAAAATAG
>JAAUQT010000184.1 GCA_012033495.1 Cyanobacteria bacterium RM1_2_2
CGTTCGATCGTGGGTAGGGCAGGTTTTGCGGTCAAATCCATTACAGGATGCCCATTGATCTGCTCAACCCGCCCGTCCAGTTTACGGATTGATTCAATCCACGATCCTGAGTGAATCGCCAGATTGCCCAGGGCGTCCTTAACACTTTTTAATTTTACTTCTACTGTTGCTTTCGATCGAGCAAAATTGTTTGGGAGATGGCAATTTGAAGCAATCTGGTTCTGGCGGAGCTTTTTCAAAGTAGAAGAAAGTAGATACAAGTAAAGGCAGAGGTTTTGGCTGGGGCAGAAGGGCAACTTTCTACAAATCAGGTTTCCAGAGTTTGCACGGTTCCACTGAAGTTTTGCAGGTTAACATTTGCGCCTCTTGCCGGGGCTTAGGCTGCGGGTCTGGGTATGTTAATCGGGGCATATTATTGGGGTATGGGATTCAAGCAATCACTACAGCCCCCTGCTTCAGGCTCGATGCATAATGGTTTGATGCACAAAAAGTTCGAGGCATAAGCACAAGAGGCACAGGCACAAAAAATTCGAGGCACCAATCGTTTGAAGAGGGCTGAGATGACCCGAACCACCTCCCCAAAGAGCCTTCACTGTAGGGAATTTGGACAAAAACGCAACTGGCTCGTCTGTCTACTCTCTATCCGATGGCAGCAGGGTAAACTCCATTAAGATTCAGGCATTGTGATCGAAACAGACGATCGAAATACGCGATGGTAAATGTTGTAGCTCAAGTCGGATCATTAAATCAATTCGCTACTGTGATGGAGCAAGTCATAGTCGCGAATAGCCCTGCCAGTAAAGTGGCGGTTTTAAGCCACTACTTCTCGCAATTATCAGATGACCAGTTGCTTCATGCAGGGCGCTATGCGGCGGGGCAAGCGTTTCCTTCCCGCAGGCGAACAGCCCAAGTTAGTGAAATTACCTTGATCACGGCGCTTTCGGTGCTGTCGAGGGTGGAACCTGCGCAGCTAACGGCTCAACGGCAGCAGCTTGGTGATTTGGCAGAAGTGGCGGCTGTCACCCTGTTGCGTCGCTCGGTGTCGCTCCTGATGTTAGAAGATGTCGCCATCGCCCTAGAGCTAATTGGTAAAGCTAAAGGCAAGCACAAATTAGGTTGGGTGATTAAACTGCTGGAGCGGGCAACGGCTTTAGAGGCAAAATATCTGATGAAGCTGTTGACAGGAGATGGGCTTGATTCAGCCGAAGTTGTGGAAGCGGCAATTGCTCAGATGTGCCAACAGCCCCTTGAGCGGATTCAGTGGGTGCATCTGCTGCTCGGCGATTTAGGCAAAACCGCAGTGCTGGCTCGCCGCAATCAGCTAGACCAAGCTCGAATGCAGCTATTTCAGCCAATTAAATTTATGCTGGCTAGCATCGTCCAAGATCCGCTCCAGATCATTCAGCAGTTGCCGCAAGGGTTTGCCGTCGAAACCAAGTATGACGGGATTCGCGTCCAGGCTCACATTGCGCCGGCTGATCGCGCAATCAATTTGCAGCAGGAAACCGTGTTCGCCGGGATTCGAGTGGCGCTGTTCTCACGGACGCTACAAGAAATGACAGACAGTTTCCCTGATTTGGTGATGCCGCTCGCTGCTTTGACTCCTCATGCGCTGGTGTCGGGCGAATCGGCAGGGCTAATTTTAGATGGCGAAATTGTGCCTTACCAGAACGAGCAGATTTTACCATTTTCAGCCCTGCAAGCTCGCCTGAGTCCGCGAACGCCGTCTCCCGATCTGATGGCTCGTGTGCCTGTAGCCTTCATTGCCTACGATGTGCTGTATAAAGATGGGGATGTGTTGATTCAGCAACCTTATCTGCAACGACGGCAAATTTTGGAATCGCTGCCAATGGAGATGCCTAAAGTCCGCTTGGTGGTCTCGCAGCAGCTTTTCGATCTCGATGAGTTAGATCAGCAATATGTTTTGGCCCGCTCTCAAGGGCAGGAAGGACTGATCGTTAAAGCGCTCCACTCGCCCTATCGCCCCGGACAGCGTAGCCAAGATTGGCTCAAACTTCGCCACTCGATTGCCACGTTGGATGTGGTGGTCACGGGGGCAGAATTTAGCACAGAACTGAATCTTGAAGCTGGTTTAGATGGCTGCAACATCGCTTGCTCCAACTATGCCATTGCGGTGCGAGCGAGCGCAACCGATGCTACTCTGCTCAATATCGGCAAAGCATCTGTTGGATTAGACGCAGCAGAACAGCAGGAATTGACCAACTGGCTGCAAGCCCACACTTTAGAAGAGTTTGCCAACGGCAATGTGCGCCTGGTCGAACCGCAAATTGTGTTTGAAGTCACGTTTGATTCCCTGCAACCCTCTTCCCGCTCTAAAAGTGGCTACGTGCTAGAGCAGCCTCGGATTATTCGCATTCGGCGTGATAAACCTGTTGCCCAAATTGACACTCTTGATACGGTGATTCACTTAGCAGAGTTGCAAACCGGATGGTGGGATTCCAGAATGTGAAGTAACCCAATTTATCGGTCAGAAGATTCAGAATATGAAGCTCAGAATGTAAAGCAAGTTGCGCAAATCCTACAACCGTATCTAGTGCTCAGGTTAGGATAGAACGATACCTCTGATTTGCTTGCCTATGCCGATCCCTCCTGCGCAGTGATTCAGCCTTGCCCTTTAGTTTGTCCAATGATGCCCTGAAAACGGCAGTTGATGCCCTGAGTCGGGCTTCCATTGGCTGCGTCTTGGTGGTAGAAGAGCAGCAGTTGGTCGGAATTTTGACCGAAGGAGATGTTGTTCGGGCTACGGCAGCCGAGCTAGACTTCGATGCTCTTCCCGTTTCAGCCTTGATGTCTCGTCAGGTTCCCACTTGCCGGGAAGCAGAAGCTGTCAACCTGCTCGCCGTTGCTCAAATTTTACAGCAGCAGATCTGGCATTTGCCCGTGCTCGATGCTGACAATCAGATTGTTGGGGTGATTACGCCAGATAGTATGCAGGCTGCCCTCAAACCGATGCATTTGCTCACGTTCAAACAGGTGAGCGAGGCAATGACAACAACCGTTATTCATCTGTCATCGACGGCTTCGCTGCTTCAATTAGCTCACCTGATGGCAGAACGGCAGATCGGCTGTGTGGTGATTAGCACCGATGGGCAACCCCAGCCAGACGGAACGTCCGCCGTTTTCCCGATTGGGGTTGTAACCGAACGCGATATTGTGCGGCTTCAGGCATTGGGGCTAAATTTTGAAGAAACCCCAGCAGCTACGGTAATGAGTGCTCCGCTGTTGACCGTCACGCCGCAAGATTCCCTCTGGGATGCTGAGCAAAAAATGCAGCAATTTCACATTTGGCGATTGGTGGTGATTGGGCAATCAGGAGAATTGCAGGGCATCCTCACTCAAACTGATATCCTCCGCCTTCTCAATCCGGTTGGTTTGTATGATCGAATCGATTCACTTCAGCATGAACTTCATGCCAAGAATCGAGCGCTGCAACAGCAAATTGAAGAGCGGACTCAGCTTGTTCAGGCCCTTGCCGAAAGTAAGGCTCGCTACCGCAGCATTCTCAATCACTTACCTGATTTAGTGTGTTGCTACAAGGCAGATGGCACGATCACGTTTGCTAATCAGTCCTATTGTCAATATTTCAATCGCCCGCTGGAGAGGTTGTTAGGAACCAATTTTCTAACGTTGATTCCCGAAGCCCACCGACAGATTCCGCAGGAACAAATCGCGCTGCTTTGCCAAACCAAAGGCAGTGTCACCTGCGAACATCAGGTGATTGGCGCAGATGGGCAGATTCGTTGGATGCAGTGGACAGATTGTGCCCTGTGTGACGATGCGGGCAATGTGCTGGAGTTTCAGTCGATTGGGCGTGACATTACCGCTCAGGTTCAGGCAGAAGCTACGCTGCGAGAAAGTGAAGCCCGCTATCGGGCCATTGTGGAAACGCAAACCGAATTGATTACCCGCTCCACTCCAGATGCAGTGCTGCTATTTGTGAACGAGGCTGTGTGTCGGCTGTTTGGCTGGGAGCGGGAGGCTTTCATGGGTCGTCGCTGGACAGACTTCATCCATCCTGACCATCACGCCAGCACTCTACAAACGTTTGCCCATCTCACTCCGGAGCAGCCTGTCGCTAAAACCGAACGGCAAAATTGGGCGAAAGATGGCAGCCTCCACTGGATTGAATGGATTGATCAAGGCATTTTTGATAGTCAAGGAACGCTGATCGAGGTGCAATCGATCGGGCGTAATATCACTGAGCGGAAATGGACAGAAGCGGCTTTGCGCAAGCGTGAAACCCAACTGCGGTTGGCTCTGGAAGCGGGTAAAATCGTCTGTTGGGAAAGCGACCTAGAAACGCAGCAAATCACTTGCATTGGGCGGCACACAACTGACAATCAATGGCAGTTTGAGACATGGCAGACCACGGCTGAAGCTGCCCAAGCGCGAATTCATCCAGATGATCGAGAGCGCGTGAGGCAGAAATTGCTGACTGCTAGAGTCGGTCAACAGTTTGAAGATGTACATCGATTGCTTTTTCCTGACCAGTCTATCATTTGGGTGCTGGTTAAAGGGAAGCCGTTTACTGATGAGGATGGCCATTTCAGCCGAATTATTGGCATCTCCATGAACATTAGCGAACGCAGGCAAGCAGAAATTGCGTTGCAAGCTAGCGAATCTCGATTTCGGGCGATTTTTGAGCAGGCGACCGTCGGCATCACCCAAGCTACTCTCATGGGACACTACGTTCAAGTGAATCAGCGGTTTTGCGAACTGTTGGGCTACAGCAGCACTGAACTGTTGGGCAGTATGACGATGCAAACCGTCACTTATCCAGAAGATTGGGCAATTGACTGCGAGCAAACCCGTTTGTTGCTCTCAGGCGAAATGTCTTCAGTCTCTTATGAAAAGCGCTGCATTTGCAAAAATGGTGAATTGCGATGGGTACATATCACTGGCTCATTTGTAAAAGATGAGCTACTTCAACAGCAATATTTTTTGAATATTATTAAGGATATTCACGAATACAAGCAAGCAGAAGCCAATCTTGCCAACCAGCAGGTGTTTCTTCGCAACATTATTGATGCTGTTAGCAGCGCGATTTTTGTGAAAGATTGGCAGGGGCGATTTTTGATGGCTAACCAGGCAACCGCCGACATTTATGGGGTTGCAGTAGAAGAGGTGATTGGAAAAACTGATCTCGACTTTAACTCAAATCTGGCTCAGGTTGAAGAATTTTTGGCAACGAATCGGGAGGTGATCCAACAGCGGCAAATTCGAGTGATTCCGATACAGGTGATCAATAACTTCCGCAATGAGAGCCGCTGCTATCGGGTGGCGATTAGCCCGTTTATTGACGCAGAAGGACAGGTTCAAGGCATCATTGGCGTTGCATCAGATATTACAGACTTAAAGCAAACGGAAGAAGAATTACGGCAGGCAAAAGAAGCCGCTGAAGCCGCAAACCTTGCCAAAAGCCAGTTTCTTGCCAACATGAGCCATGAATTACGCACACCACTTAATGCTATTTTGGGTTTTGCGCAATTGCTGAATGATGAAAATTCGCTGCCCAGCCAACGCGAACAGCTACGAATTATTTTACGTAGTGGTGAACATTTACTAGAGCTAATCAATGATGTCCTAGAAATGTCTAAAATTGACGCTGGGCGAATCACCTTAAACGAAACGAGTTTCGATCTCCATCAGCTTTTAACCAGCCTTCAAGAGATGTTGGATATTAAAGCAGCGGCAAAGCGGTTGCGGTTAGTTTTTGAACGACTGCCAAATGTGCCTCAGTATGTTAGAACGGATGAGAATAAACTACGCCAAGTGCTGCTCAACCTGCTGGGAAATGCAATCAAATTTACCTTTGCAGGCACGGTCAAACTGCGAGTGAGTGCCAGTCCTCTATTCGGCAACTCTGATACCATTCTTCTCAATTTTGCCGTTGAAGACACTGGCCCCGGCATTGCTGCTTCTGAAATCGACAGTTTATTTGAACCTTTTGTGCAAACGAACACAGGGCAGCAGTCTCAAGAAGGAACTGGGTTAGGGTTAGCAATCAGTCGGCGATTTGTTGAGCTAATGGGCGGGCAAATTGGGGTTCGGAGCACTCAAGGGCAAGGCGCAACCTTCGAGTTTTATCTTCCAGTTTCCCTAACGGTGACAGAAACCCAAATTCGTCCAATTTCAGAACCGCTGATTCGCTCAATGGCTTATCCGCGCTCCTACCGCATCTTGGTAGTAGAAGATCAACTCACCAATCGTAAACTGGTTGTGCAACTGCTCAGCAGACAAAACTTCGAGGTACAGGAAGCAACCAATGGAGAAGAAGCTTTGCTGCTTTGGGAGCAATGGTCGCCAGATCTGATTTTGATGGATATGCGAATGCCAACTTTAGATGGATATGAAGCAACACAGCAGATCCGCCAACGGGAAAAAAATCTGGTTGACCAATCGCGGTTCATGTCTGAATGTATCTCTGAATATATGCCTGATTATAAAAGTCAGACTTCTATCTCGCCTCCAACAATCATTATTGCTCTCACCGCAAGCGTATTTGAAGCAGAGCGATCGAAAATTGTTGCAGCAGGTTGTGATGGTTACATTCCTAAACCGTTTAGAGCAAATGACTTGCTGGCAACAATTGCGTCACACCTGGGCATCCACTATACCCGCCCAGATGCGGCAACTGGACTGCTTTCGGTAACTTCAGCAGACATAGAAACTGCTAAATCTGCTCAACTGTTAACGGCTCAAGATCTCGGAAAATTACCAGTTCAATGGCGAGCCGAACTTCATCGAGCAGCCTTGCGGCTAGATTCAGAGCAATGTCTAGAACTCATTCAGTCTATGCTGCTAGAAGATGGGTACCTCAGCACACAATTGCGAGAGCTTGTTAATGAATTCCGCTTTGATATTTTGATTAATCTCACCCAACAAGACGAGCCAATTTAACCTACCCAATGTTGCGATTAGAACGATTGCAATCATCCTATTGGCGCAATCTGGTACTTCATCTACCGCTATAATGCCTCCTTACTGGGCTAGGACTACCTTTGCGACGAGCCGGTTGTACTGCGAGGCTGAATTGCCGTCTGTGCTTCGGCTGGCAATCGGGTGACGACGAGATGCCCCTTCTCAAAACCTGCCCAATTTTGAAGGGGTGCGACGAGTGGCGTCAGAATACTCGACTTCAGCTTTCGTAGAGTTCTAGCGGCAGCCCGTCGGGATCACGGAAAAAGACAAAGCGTTTGTGGGTGAGTTCATCGAGTCGGATTGGTTCGAGTTCGATTCCTTTTGTTTGCAGTTCGGCCACAGCAGCATCGAGATCGGTGACGGCAAAGGCAAGATGGCGCAGACCGCAGGCTTCTGGGCGACTAGGGCGCGGTGGCGGTTTGGGAAAGGAAAACAGTTCGATGGCTGTCGTGTCGTCAACTCGCAAATCAAGCTTGTAGGAATGGCGCTCGGCGCGATAGGTTTCTCGAATGATGGGGAATCCGAGCACTTCCACGTAAAAATGCTTCGACTTCTCATAGTCAGAGCAGATGATGGCAATATGATGAACGCTTTTGATCAACATTGATTCCAACTCGTTTCTTGTGTGCCATGTCTGATGTCATCTCTTGGACATTAGACACTCGATGTTTTTCTAATGATCTAATCATTCACGTTGAGGCTGTATTATACTCATCATTCACTGCTCCACCCACTACACTGTTGACCGATGATTGCTTTTAACAAACATTTTACTCAACCTTGACGAAGATTTAATGAATAAATATTGCGAGATCGGTATTTAGAGTAACTTTAATGTTCAATTATTCTTCTCTTAATTCTAGTCTCATATTGTATGAGCAAAAGTCATCTCTAGCGTATTAGTATATGTTTACCCGACGCATTGCTCAGTGTTCCCAACGGTTTTGGCAGAGCGTAGCCCAGCCGTGGAAGAAGTTCTTCGGTTTATCTGTATCGAGTTTTGTCATGGTGCTGCTGGTTACGGCTTGTGTCGCGGATACCAGCCAAGTGCAAAATCAGGAAAATGCCAATCCAGGTACTGCTACGGCGGGCGCTGACACAATTACGGTCTACACGGCGCTAGAAGACGATCAAATTAAGGACTATTTGGCTTCTTTTTCGGAACAGCATCCCGATATCAAAGTCAACACAGTACGGGATTCTACCGGCATCATTACCGCTAAACTTTTAGCTGAGAAGGACAATCCGCAAGCCGATGTAGTTTGGGGCACGGCAGCATCAAGTTTGCTAGTTGCCGATCAGCAAAATATGCTGGAACCTTACGCCCCGGCCGGTTTAGACAAAGTTACCTCTCAACTGCGCGATCCGCGTAATCCGCCGCATTGGGTTGGGATTGATGCCTGGATGTCTGCTTTTTGCGTCAACACCGAGGAACTGAAAGCCAAGAATCTGCCGATGCCGACCTCTTGGGCAGACCTCACCAAACCCGAATACAAAGGGCAAATTGTGATGTCGAATCCGGCTTCTTCGGGAACAGGTTTTCTGTCGGTGTCCTATGTGCTGCAAAACAAAGGCGAACAGGAAGGCTGGAAATATCTAGATGCGTTGCACCAAAATATCGCTCAGTATATGCATTCGGGTTCGCGCCCTTGCAAGGCCGCCGGAGCAGGCGAATATCCGATCGGTATCTCGTTTGACTACCGCGCTGTAGAACAAAAGAACGACGGTGAGCCAATCGAACCTGTGTTTCCGGCAGAAGGATCAGGGTGGGATATTGAAGCCAACGCCTTGATCAAAAAAGACAACATCAAGCCTGCGTCCAAAACCTTCTTAGATTGGGCAATCTCAGAAGATGTGGCTAAAAAATATGCTGAAAATTATGCAATTACAGCGGTAAAAACCGACGTGCCCATTCCAGCAGGGTATCCAGTTGATCCGCTAAAGCAGCTTGCCAAGAATGACTTTAACTGGGCTGCTAAGAACCGCGATCAAATTCTGGCAGAGTGGACGAACCGCTACGACGCAAAATCTGAACCTAAAACATAAGCCTCCCTTCCCCTCAACGTCCCTCGATCAGCAGGCTTGAAATTTAGAGCGTGCCTCGATCGAGGGTTTTCAAATTGCCTGAATCGCGCCTCATTCCCTGTCTGGGAGATCCCCATCGGAGAACTGTCATGAATCCTTCAGAGCAACCCCTTCTGTCCGCGTCCAGTCTGCCTGTGAATGCTCCGGCTCAGCGCCGCGAAGCCATCCACAATGCTGCGATTGGACAGCCAGCCAGCCGAGATCCTTACTTGCGCCTTGAAGCCATTGATAAAAATTTCGGTACTTTTGTTGCCCTCCGGGATGTTTACTTAGATGTTTATCCGGGTGAATTTTTGTGTTTGCTGGGGCCAAGCGGCTGCGGCAAAACTACTCTGTTGCGGATCATTGCCGGACTGGAAATACAAACCAGCGGTCGTGTGATTCAGGCTGGCAAAGATGTGTCTCGTTTCCCACCCGCCCAGCGCGACTTCGGGATTGTGTTTCAGTCTTATGCCCTGTTTCCTAACCTGACGGCAACGCAGAATATTGCCTACGGACTGCAAAACGCCAAGCGACCCAAAGCCGAAATCGATCGACGAGTCGCTGAACTGCTGGAAACAGTTGGTTTGGGCAGCATGGGACAAAAATATCCGGCGCAGATGTCAGGCGGGCAACAGCAGCGAGTGGCACTGGCGCGAGCATTGGCGCTGTCTCCGGGGCTGTTACTGCTTGATGAGCCGCTGTCGGCACTGGATGCCCAGGTGCGGGTGAAATTACGGACTGAAATTGCCCAGCTTCAAAAACGGCTCGGCATTACAACGGTGATGGTGACACACGATCAGTCAGAAGCGCTGGCGATGGCGGATCGAATTGTGGTGATGGACAAAGGCTATATTTCTCAAGTCGGGACGCCCTTCGCCGTCTATCAGCGTCCGAGCAATCCATTTGTGGCGAATTTCATTGGCGTGATGAACTTCCTGAAAGGAACCGTGGTAGCTCCCGATCAGGTACGCTGCGGCAATATTATCCTGAAAGCGCCGCAAAATACGGTGCCTGTGAATCAAGCGGCGATGGTCGCCATTCGCCCGGAAGAAATTCGCGTCCTGACGACAGCAGCAGCCCAAGCGAATCCGCAAAATGTGATTCTGGCTGAAGTTCACAGCATGGAGTACATGGGAACGGGCTACCTTGTCACCTGTGCTCCCGATGGCGACTCGAAAGAAAGCCTGATGATTGATGTGTCTACCTTCGAGGCAAAGGGACTGGGACTAGGCAACGGATCGACGCTTCAGCTATATCTACCACCCGACTCAGTGCAGGTGTTTGCTGCTTAGGATCATGGATTTAATCAATCCATCAACTGTAGGGGCGGGTTGAGCAGATCAATTGAACAGATCAATGGGCATCCGGCCATCGATTTGACCGCAAAATTCGCCCCGACCCACGATCGAACGGATTGAATGCCCATTCCTTAGAAGCTTCCCCTTACCCCTCTAACGAAAGGCTACCGTGTACCCATATCTTGCAGTGTGGAATGCAAAACCCGGTCTAATCCCCCCAAATCCCCCTACCTTGCGGGAAGCCGCTTTGCGTCTAGAAAAGGGGGACTTCCATCCAGTTTTGGAATGGGCTTTGCCCACGCTCTGCGAAACGGTTCCCCCTTTTCGGAAGCTACGGTGTACACACAAGTCGAGCGATCCCCCCCTAACCCCCCTTCAAAAAGGGGGGAACCGAACCCAAAATGGCTTGAAGTCCCCCTTTCTAAGGGGGATTTAGGGGGATCAGCCCAGGTTTTAGACTCCTACG
>JAAUQT010000185.1 GCA_012033495.1 Cyanobacteria bacterium RM1_2_2
CAGAATAATGGGTGAATCCTCAGCAGCAACGGTCGCCAGGAATGGTAGTGGAGCCATGAGAGCGGCTATCGCTCCACTGAAAGGAGGCAGAGTGTTGGACAAAATCATGAGTTTAAAGCGATGAAGGCTAAGGGGTTGAGGGAGTCATAAAACTATCAGCTTCTTTGCTTGGGCATAACCCACATTCCGCAGGTTTCAAACTAAAAGGTAGTATTTCTGGCAAGCAGCCCCCAGGAAGCGGAGAATTTGCTGGCGTTCCTCGGTTAAATTGACCACTTGAATGAGGTTGTCAATCCACACCAGATGAACTGACTGAAAACATTGGAAGACCCAACGCAAGGTTGGCGTTTGAGTTGGTTTTTTGAGTTGATTTTTGAGGCTCTGCCTAGACTGGCTCAACGCTTGACGTAACTTGCGTTGCCCCAAACTGTAGACCAGTAAACATAGTCCCATCACCATTGCCACTGCCGCCACTCGCTCAGGAGATTTGAGGAACACACTGGAGGTAAAAAACAAGGGGTCTTTAAGGAAGCGAAATCCCCGTTCTGTTGATTGTTGAGCTTTGTACTCCACCAGCAAGTCTTCATCCCTCAACTGGGCGGAGTCTAAAACATTAGTGGCAAGAATGAAACGTCCTGCTCGTCGGGTTTCGGTTGCAATTGCCGTTGCCTCTTCCACCAGGGTGGCTTGCACGCCAAAGCCCAATGGACTGAGGCAAGGATCGTTGCTGGGCGCGTTTCTCCGTTTCGCTTTGAGCGGGTATGCTTCCACCCTAACTTGAGCCAAGCGATGGTAACGCCAAGCCCTCTCCAGTTCGCTTGCGGCGGCAAGGGCATCTGCTGCACAAGCAAACCGTTTGCGGCTCAACTTTTGCAGTTGGGCGCTCGCCTGTTTTTGCTGCTCGCTGATCTGTTTACCTAGATGCTTCAAGTCGGATGCTTGGCGCGCTTCACTTTCGACCACCAACCAGCGTTGGTCAATCCCCGCAAACTGGCGTTTCAGTGCCGTCACCCGATAACCCGCCATCTCGGTTGCCACAAACGCCTCATCGGCGGTGTCCTGTAAGCATTCCTTGGCTTGGTTTAAGGTCGCAGGCACCCGCGTTAACCAGCGTAGCCCCACTAAAGCTTGCAGGTTCTCCTGGCTATACAGGGCACTGTCTGCCACAAATAGGGCATCAAGGTTCAACTGGGACTTAAACTGCCGCATCAATTGGGCAAACACCGCTTTGTCGGACTCATTGCCATCGCCTACCCGCAAATACAACGGAATATCACCGTCTCCACTACAGATCAAATCCACCACAAACTGTTTCAAGTCCGCTCGGTGGTCGCGCGAGTACCCGTAAGTAATGGCAGTTGCCGCAGGCTCATCTGCCTCGGTCGCTGTCCTCTCATACTCGCCATCGACATGAAAGGAACTGGAATCGAGATGCACACTCGTCGTTGCTACCCCGAATCGCTGGGCTGCGTTGAGCGCGATCTCAACAAACAACTCGGTCAATCCCACCTCAAACAACTCATCGAGGACTCGTCCTAGGCGGTCATCATTGAGGTGTTCTGCCCGTATCCCTTCCCCCAGCAAATGCTCCGTTGCTTTGCCCACGAAAACCTGCTCAAACCAATACGAAGGCGCACTGACAAAGCCGAGTCCGTTGAGAATCATCGCTTTGACCGCTTGCCCAGGGCTGACTACCTGCAACGGGTGTTGCTTGAGGCGCTGGTTGATGGGCTCAACTAGCCCCATCTCGTCGATGACCCCTGCGACAATCCCACTGTGGTCAATATCTTGTACTCTAATCTCAGATGCACTCATGCATCAAAATTACAATAATCTCACGCCAAAACCTGCGGAATGTGGGTTTAGAGTGAACTCTGGCTCCAGCACCTGACCGAAATAGTTGAATAAAGCATCATTGACAAAGCTTGGCTGTAATTCATAAGGAATACCTATGCTTTAGGGGATTCCATCGCCTTACCACGAACTGGCGGAGAATGCTCAAATATCACGTAAAGAATTATCAATAATGTTTGTCCAGCCGTTGGGTTCGAAGGCTGACTTCTGTCCAAAATTTGGGTTTGAAAATCTGAAATTTAATGTTTAACCCTAATGCAGGAATGAGGGTTTCAGCCTTCAGGTTGTCCAAGATTTGGGTATGTAATTGTCCAAAATTTAGGTAAAGTCACAACTCATCATGGCTTCACATTCGAGTAGGCTCTGCGTGGAGTTCTGACTACGGTAATTTTCAGCATTAATTTGTTTGTCTACTGCTTGAGATGGTCGGAGTGCAGAACGCACCAATGCTCGTTCCCGCAGGCAATTTTTCCAGTTCCGGATAGAAGAGTGAGCGGCGACCTAGACTAAATCTTGGTTGACTTAACTTGAGAGGGTTCGGTCTACCGCTCTGCTTTTAAGAAACAAGGGGCTGAAAGGAGTGACTACCGATGTTTTTCCACCCCGACTTGTGGGCACATCGACAAAAGTGAGCAGTCCGAGCATTTGGGCAAATTTCCGGTACACACATGCTTGCCGAAGGGAACGAGAAGCTGGTTAATTTCGACCCAGTAAGCTTGGGGCAGTTTGGCTTCTAGTGCCACCAGCGTTTTTCGGGCGTGCGGGTTTGCACATAGCTCCAGCGATTGGTGACGCGATGCACATGGACATCAACACTGATGTAGGGCTGACCGCAACCGATGCCGAGCGTCAAATGGGCGCACTTTGGGCCGACACCTGCAAACGACCGCAGCACCTCTACCTGGCAAGGTAAAACGCCCTCATGCTCTCGCATAATTCGGTCGGCAATTTGCCAGATTTGGGTAGCTTTGGTTTCGTGATAAGTCGAAGCTTGAATCAGGTGATCGATTTCTGCTGGCGTCAACTGCACCATCTCTGCTGGCGTTCGGGCCCGTTCAAAAAGCTGACGCGACACCGGCAAACTTACCTCGTCGTAGGTGCGAATTGAGATGATGCAGGCGATGAGTTGCTCAAACGGTGACTGGTAGCCCTGCTCTGCCAACTCAAACATCGCGGCCCTAGGAAACGGGCGCACCGCTTCCCGTAACTGCTGCATGGCTACATCAATGTCAAATGGGCTTTTGACCGGGTTAATTTCAGAATCAACCATTAAACCAACTCATAGACCTTTGCTTCCCAAGCATAGATCGGTTCGCGTCCGATTCGTGCTTCAGCAACAGTTCGATCTTGCGTTACTTCGCGCCAGTGTTTGCCTGTGGGCATCTTTGGAAAGTTGGGAATAACGTATTCTGCCTTGCTGTCACCTGCATTTGGTGTACCGTAATCAGAGAAATTTGCTACGACAACCACAATGTTTTCACCATAACCTCGCTGCCATGCCAAAACCCGCTTACTGTCTTCAAAATCAGTGTGGATGAAAATTGTATCATTGACTGCTAATGCAGGTGACTTGATCCGAAACTTGACTAAGCGAGCCACGTAATCAAAAATGCGTCTACGCCAATCTTCGTTCATGCGCTCATACTTCACCGGATCGATTTGTTTGTTGGGGCCATGTTCGTCACTGATATCGAGATCATGCTGATCGGCGAATTCGTCACCTGCTAGGATCATTGGAATTCCACTGCTGTCATCAAACAGACAAATGCCAGTTTAATTCGCTTCTCTGTATCGTGTACGCCATTATCCACCAGATAGTTATAAATTCGTTTATTAAAACTGCCGCCAACATCATGTGAAGTGATATAGTTAACTGCCTGCGAACCATCCCTAAAACCGAGTAGCCGACAATCAATTAACTGACGGACGCTTTGTTCAAAACTTGGCTCGTGTCCTGCATTTTTGCCGAGAATTACATGGCGCAAAATCTGCTTGAAGCGCTCATTCCACAAGCCATCTAGCCGATTTTGATGGATCAATGCCAGCGGCACACTCAGTTCTTCTCCCACAACCAAAAACCGATTGTCTGCGCCGCCTCGCTCTGTCCAAAGCTGCCGAGCGAGATCTCGAAATTCTTGCAGAAAATCATAGTTGCCGATGTTGTCTACGCTATCGAGCCGCAGCCCATCAACGCGGTAATACTGCATCCAGTGTGTTAGATAGGCTTTGAGAAATTCGCGGGCTGGCACAAGCGGCTGTTTTTGTCCTGTAATGGGGCTGTAGCCGTCTACCCAGTAATTGTATTTGAATAAATTGCCGCCAAACCCATAGCGTTTGCCCTGTTCTGGATCACGAGTCGGATCGCCTAGCTCTTTTTCGTGAATGTAAAAGTCGAGAAAATTAATATCTGCATAGGGGTTGTAGCGCGAAAATGCCATCACCATATCTACGAAGAACCGAATGCCGTGCTGGTGGCAGATCTGAATCAATTCAGCCAGATCGCTGGCAGCAGTTGGAGCCGACTGTCCGGTGGGCAACCCCAAATCGTAATCTGCGGCAAAAAAGTTATCTGTGCCGTAGCCCCATTTGAGCGGATCTTTGTGAAGATCTTCGATGGTTTCAGTCGGGGCATGGTTGAAGCGATCACCGCTGTCTGCGGGAGGCAATAACTCCAACACATTAACGCCCAGTTCCAACAGGTGAGCATGTCCGCGTTGTAGAGCTTCAGTTTCGGAAAAATCTGGAGCGGCTGCTTCTGGTTTCAGCAGGGCAATCACATCCTGAAACGTGCCTGTGCCGACGGTTAGCCCATGCGCAGTTCCGGCTTTTGTCCAGCGGGTCGGCAGTTCATAAATTACCAGTTGATTGTTAGTCGGCAATGTGTCGAGTTCCGGATCACCATCCCAGTTGACCTCTTGCCCGTCTGGATCGCAAGGAATCAACTGACCTTGACGATACAAAATCACGCTCGCAGGCTCGTGGCTAGCTGCGCCGTCGGGTTCTGCGGGAGACACTGCCAGAAAGCGTCGATCAACGGTGTATGCAGTGGGATCGGTGCAGTAGAAGATGCGGCGTTCGGGGTGGTCGGGATGAGAGCGACAGACTTTGAACCAGTAGTGATAGACTTGCCCGTCGATTAGTCCACAATCCTGAGCAGCAACCTGCCACAGTTCGGGAAAAGCCGGATCGGGCTGAAGCGGAACTTCGCGCAGTTGTTCAACTTGACTACGGGCAGCAGCAATCCCAATCCACAGAGTTGGTGCAGGAGCGGTCTTTCCGGGTCGCCACAGGACAAAGTGCGTTTGTTTCCGGCTCAGTAGATCGATTGCCATAGATTTTTCTCCTGATGATCAGCCTGATGGTGGGATTGCAAAAAGCTACCCCTACCCTATTACAGCCGATTTGGTTTGCCCATTCCCCGTTTGGGTACCGTTTTCAACCTGTTGTAACTCAAGTACACCCTGAGTAAACGCAAAAGCACAATCCAACATCAAACTCGAACAGGGTCGAGAGAAAAAGAGGCAGGAGTTCTTCATCAAAGCCAGCAAAATAGTGAGCCTACAATTGCCTTGTTGCAAACTCGGCTGGGATCGTGGATTGAATCAATCCATAAACTGTACGGGCATTAGCAGATCAATGGACATCCGGCAATCGATTTGACCGCAAAACCCCTAAACTGTGCGGGCGGGTTTAGCAGATCAATCGGCATCCGGCAATCGATTTGACCGCAAAACCCGCCCCTACCCACTATTGAACTGATTGAATTCCCATTTCTAGCCGAGTGTCCCCACTCTCGCATTGTTTTGATTGGGTGAAACTGCTTAAACGAGTTCGACGGCAGATTGAAACCGTGATCGGTCAATTCACTCAAAAATCACTCAAAAACCTGCCCTGATCACGATCTTACGGTACAGTTAGGACTGCCATTAGGATCGCTGTGCCGCTGGTTTGCTAGTATGAAAGACCTGTTTGCCTACGAAGCACTTGCTCAGATTCCGAAAATCTTGACGCTGCTCGATCGGAACCCTCATAGCCCAACTTATGGCTGTTTTGATCGCAACTTCTGGCATTACAAAATCATTGACTTTCCGAGCGGCATGTCGCAGGAGTTCGTTTTACCGTTAGCGTTGGCATACAGTACGAATGTCCCAAATAATTCCTTCTATCATCAGCCAATTCTGAAGCAGTGGATAGAAGCTGGCATTCGCTACGCATCCATCAGCGCTCATCCGGATGGCTCCTGCGACGATTATTTCCCCTTTGAGCGAGCCGGAGGTGCGGCCGCTTTTTCGCTGCTCGCCTGCACGGAAAGCTACCTCCGCTTAGGACTAGACGACCCTAGCCTGCTCGACTTTTTTGCCCGACGCGCCGACTGGTTAGCACACCATCAGGAAAGCGGACGGCTCACAAATCATCAGGCGTTGATTGTGCTGTGTCTAGAGCTACTGTCTCGCTTGCTAAAAACCGACCGCTGGGACAGAGCCAAAGCTTTACGGCTGGAACAAGTATTTGATTGGCAAAACGAAGAAGGCTGGTTTCAGGAATATGAGGGCTGTGATCCGGGCTATCATACGTTAACGATTTCCTGTTTGGCGCGGATTTACAAGCTGGCACCGACCGAGCGCCTCCAACAATCGCTAATCCGAGCCGTGAAGCTAGCAGCCGAGTTTGTACATCCCGACGGCTCGTTTGGCGGTGAATACACCAGCCGCAACACTTACAACTTTTTCCCGCACGGATTTGAACTGATCGGACGCTGGTTTCCCGAAGCGCTGACCCTCAACGATCGTTTTTTGCCAGGACTCGCCAATGGCAAAGCCTCCTGTTATGCCGACGATCACATCATTGGGCATCACGTCTGGAATTATTTACTCGCTTGGCAAGATTTTGTCGAAGATCGTCCTCCGGTTGCGCCCCGTCCAGCAGGGCAGGTTTGGTTGAAGCAAGCGCGGCTGCTGATCGATCGGCGGCAAAATACAGAACTTTACCTCGCGTTGAATAAAGGCGGCGCGTTTAAGCTGTTTTGTGACGGGCAGTTAGCAGCTTCAGATACGCAGTTTTCGCTACAAGTGCAGCAGGGCGGCAAAGTCAGAAATGCAGTCGGGCATTTGGTTGGCAATTACACGGTTGAAGTTGAGCCAGACGAAATCTTGATTCGTGGCCAGTTAGGCTGGGCCAAACAAAAGCAAATGACGCCGCTAAATTTGCTGATCCTGCGCGGCGTGATGCTTACAGTCGGGCGGTTTTTCCCAAATCTGATCCGCAAAATTTTGCAAAAGCTGTTGATTGTCGGTAAAAGCGATGCGCCGTTTCAATTCACGCGCCGACTCCGCTGGCAAAACGGCGGCTGGCAAATCACCGATGAGCTACGCGCTAACGATTGGAATCAGGTGATTTCTGCGGGGATTGGGGGCGACCAAACTTCGATCTATGTGGTGATGAGCCGCACCTTCCAAGTCGGACAGTTGCAGGAGTGGCTGGATTTAACCGATACCGTGAAAAAGTTAGCGCCGGGAGAGCCGTTGAAATTGGAGCGATTGCTTCGCCCGCTTCTGTGACTTTGAGAGGATTAGATAGGGAAATATTGCGTTATGGAGGGATAGGAGCGAGCGCCTCGTTACCTTTCTCGTTGCCTTTCTACGTATATGTATATATAATTTCACATTATCACCTCTAATTCATCCTAGTCTCACTCTCCTGTTCTTGTTTGGATACTAGGGCGCGTTATCAATTAATGGTCAAACGTTGACGGCATCTTTCCAACATCCTCTAAGGATTGTGGATTGAAGCAATCCGTAAGCTGTACGGGCGGGTTTGGCAGATCAATCGGCATCCAGCAATCGATTTGACCGCAAAACCCGCCCCTACCCGCTATTGAACTTATCTAATTCCCATTCCTAAGGTTGGGTGACGGTTTGAAACCACTTTGTTACGCCTGTGGCAAGAGCGTCGGCGAGGCGATCTTGTTCTTGCGAATCGACAATCCACTCAAATTCGGTTGGGTTGATCATAAAGCCCAACTCCAGCAATACGGCAGGTGCAACGGTGGGGCGAGTCAACGCGAGGTTATTCCAAAACACGCCATAGGACGGGCGATCGAGCGTTTCCACCAGGTATTCGTGCAGAAAAACCGCCAGACTGTGAGCCTCCGCGTTGTACCAAAAAGTGCCAATGCCCGCTGTGTTCACTGCGTCGCCATCGTCGGGTAAAGCATTGTAGTGTATGCTCAGGGCAATGGTTGGCTCAAGTTGGTTCACCATGGCGGCTCGATCTTGCGGATAGAGATCAATATCGCCTTCGCGGGTCATGATTACCTCGGCTCCTTGGGCGATTAAGCGATCCCGCAATTTTTGAGACACAATCAGCGCCACTGCTTTTTCTGGATAGCCCGTTGGCCCACGCGCTCCCAAATCTTCTGGCCCACCATGCCCCGGATCGAGCAGAATCCGTATCCCTGCTAAAGGTCTTTCCCTAGTCAAGCTGACTTGAGGGGGATGCCGCAGCGATAAAACCAGCGTTGTGCCCTCATAGCGCAGTTTATAACCCCATTGCTGAGCCGATTTGAGGTTGAAGGTGTACTGCACCTGTCCGGGAGATGCCTGCCGCCAATCCAACCGCTCGATCACCGGATCATCATTGAGCAGGAAGGTGTCTGTCTGAGCCGTGGTGTTGTGCAAAGTGAGAGTAAAAACCTGATTGCCAGGTTGGACGCTGACCGGAACAGGCACTTGCAGCGGGAAGCTAATTTCCGTCCAGTCGTCTACCTGTCGCGCTCGCAAACTCCGAATCAGCGTGTTTGGCAAACCCGCATTGGGGATCACCTGCGTTTCGGTCGCTCTGATCCAGCCGCCGTAGTCGAGCCGCAGCCATTCCCCTTCTCGTCCGGTGACTCTGGCCCGCGTCCCTTTTGGCAGTGGGGTGAGCCGCGAATAGTCCGTGCTGGGGCCAGTCCGAGCCGTCCCCGATTCTGCCGTCACTTCAATCACGTCGATCTGGGTAGGCGACAAAACCGTCACGCGACCTGCTCCTGCTTGGCGAACCGTAGCACCGTTGAGCGTTAGCTGAAATTCGGGTGTCCCCAGTTCTCCGGCCGTCTCAGCCACCGTGCAACCTTGATAAAGACTGGCTGTGGGGGTTGGGATCGGTTGATTGATCGGTTGGTTACTCAGCGTCAGCACCGCCGAGTTGGGCGGCAACTCTACAGAACTAGATTGCGGCAATAGGCTAATGGTTTGGTTATTTAACGTGACGGTGACAGTCGCAGCGGCAGGCGCAACTGCACTGAAGCAAATTGGCTCATTCGGCAGTCGAGCCACATCGACAGCAGGCATCAGCGAATCTGGAGCAAAGCTGTTACCCATCGGGATAGATGCGGCGCTAGTACGAATGATGCGAAGGGTCAGTTCTTGAGCCTGATGGCGCAAAGTGAAGCGGTTCTCTCCTAGCTCCAGCGGAAAACTAGGGGCAAAATGCCCGGCAGGACTGCGAGGAATGGTTTCGCCATTGATCAAGACTTCCCCTTCCGTGGGCGCAGTTCCAATTAAAAAAATTCTTGTGGCGGTGGTTTTGTGTCCATCCGGTGGATACACCACAAACAGCGGTTGTGCCCATGCCGCCGTCGTTATGCTAGCTCCCATCGCGACTCCTACCCCAAGCCCAACCAACCTTCGCACATCTCTCATGCTGTTTTGATCAACCCAACCTCGTATCGTTCAAGCATCACTATAGCGGTTCTTTAGGTCGCAGCGCGCTAGCCACTCAGCCTCAAGGAGCCGATATGACCATCAATGAAATCCTACACGGATATAGAGATAAATCTATGTCAGCAGGTGGTTGTCTTAATGTTGCAACATCGTCGCCTTCCCTTAAACTGACTAGAATGGTGAGTAAGTAAGTACATATACACAGGATCATCTGGATCAGGAAAGCCTTATGACTGGTGGTGAGTCTCAGACCTCTGGCTCTCTCTCTGAGAGAGAATTACAAATTGTAGAACTGGTGGCTGCTGGCTTAACCAACCAGGAAATTGCCGAGAAGCTAGAAATTAGTAAACGCACTGTAGATAACCACATCAGTAACATTTTGACGAAAACATCCACAGGCAACCGTGTCGCGCTGGTGCGATGGGCTTTGCAGTGGGGCAAAGTTTGCATTGATGAGGTGAACTGCTGCACGCTACCGATTTCCAGAAACACGCTGGCAACCTCGGAAGACAATATGCTGTTGGAATAGCTCCTGTGAGAACATGCACTCAGAACAGTTTTGATTTGTGCTAGTTCGCAACCGCAAAAGATGACCGATTCTCCTGCACTAACCTTAGAACCGCCTTTTGAGTCGCATAGCCTTCGCGCTAACATACCGCTGGCAGTTTACCGAGAGGTGGCTGCTCATTTGCGCCAAGTTAGCGGTGTAGAAGTGGAGTTGTTGCCCCAACTGGCGACAGCCTTTGATTACCAGCAAAGTCAGGTGGGCGGCATCACAATACGATATACTGCCGAAGCGGATGTAACGGCTGTACAGCGAGTGCAGCAGATTTTGACGTATTATGGCGATCGCTATGAAAGCTGGCAGTTGATCGAAAAGCCTTCATGATCTGAACTTTGATTGGATTAGCTCAGCTTTTCATCATTGTTCTAATGGTTGAGCCGTTGATTCGCTAGTTTTGATCATGAGAGGCTAGCACCTGTTGAGTTCAGCATTTAGAAGATGTCTGGGAAGTTAAAACGCTTGCACTTGATCCCCCTAGCCCCTTCCAAGAGGCTGCCGTGTACACAGATCTTGCATTGGAAGTTAAAACCCTGCTTGATCCCCCTAAATCCCCCTTAAAAAGGGGGACTTCAAGTCAGTTGTGGGTCGGTTCCCCCCTTT
>JAAUQT010000186.1 GCA_012033495.1 Cyanobacteria bacterium RM1_2_2
ATTGGTTTACATCCGCTCGATGTTGAAAAGTGGACTTCAGAAACTTCTGAGCAAATTTTGAGGTCGGCTCAGTCAGATTCTAGAGTGGTTGCTATTGGGGAACGGGTTTAGATTTCTACAAAGCCGACAATCAAGCCCAGCAGGAAGACGTTTTCAGGCTCAGCTTTTGATTGCTCAGCAGCTTGACCTGCCCGTGATCATCCATTGCCGAGATGCAGCATCCCGCATGGTAGAGCTTTTACGTGCCTTCTGGCTCAAGCATGGCTCGGTGCGAGGGGTGATGCACTGCTGGAGCGGAACTTGGGAAGAAACTCAATGGTTTCTAGACCTAGGGTTCCACATCAGCTTTAGCGGTATTGTGACTTTCAAAAATGCTGTTTCAGTGCAAGAGTCGGCTCGGTCAGTCCCCGATGATCGGATCTTGATTGAAACAGATTGTCCGTTCCTGGCACCTGTGCCTAAGCGAGGAGAGCGGCGCAACCAACCTGCCTATGTTCGCTATGTTGCCGAGCAAGTCGCCCGTTTACGTCAGGTTTCTCTTGAATCGCTGGCAGCACAGACGACGGCTAATGCTTGTGCGCTCTTTCGCCTAACTCTGCCTAACTCGCCGATAGAAAATGAATTACGAACTCTGGCTAGCACGGGTTCATAAAAGTGTCAAATTTCTAGCCACAGTTCAGCCAGTTTACGCCATAATGAAGAATGAGGTATGTAATATTTCTTGAGGCAATCGATGCAGAGTCAAGCCGGCTTTTTGTAGTACTGCCAACTCGTTGTGGTCTTTACCTTTGCTCGTCTTAAAAAATTAAGTCCTATCAACCTTGCAAGTAGTTGACGAAGTCCATTGTTTAAGCTATACTCTCCATGCTCTTCCTGTCCGTACTTTAGCTATCAGTATTGGAACTTCTTCTGGGATCAGATCCAAGCTACCACCTTAAATAATATTCAAACAAACATTCAAGCATAGACATACTGATTTCAGTCTTCCCCATTGAGGACTGAACTTTTTCTGTCGTTAATGGTTTTTGCCACCCCTTTGCCCAACAACCGCAGCGCTGGGGGTAAGCCCTAAGCAACACCCAATCGAGGAGACGCATGAGTAACCTAACTAAATCAACCTCTATGTTCACCTTGCCTGATCTCGTTGAAATTCAGCGGGCAAGCTTCCGCTGGTTTTTAGAGGAAGGTTTGATTGAGGAGTTAGATAGTTTCTCGCCTATCACTGACTATACTGGCAAATTGGAACTACACTTCCTCGGCAAAGATTATCGGCTCAGGCGTCCTAAATATGACGTTGACGAAGCTAAGCGTCGAGACAGCAGCTATGCCGTGCAGATGTATGTGCCGACTCGCCTGATTAATAAAGAAACCGGTGAAATTAAAGAGCAAGAAGTCTTCATTGGTGATCTGCCCCTGATGACCGACCGGGGTACATTCATCATCAACGGTGCAGAGCGTGTAATTGTCAATCAGATTGTGCGTAGCCCTGGCGTCTACTACAAAAAAGAAATTGATAAGAACGGACGCAGCACCTTCAACGCTAGCCTGATTCCGAACCGGGGCGCCTGGCTGAAGTTTGAAACCGACAAAAACGACTTGGTGTGGGTTCGCATCGACAAAACTCGCAAACTGTCGGCTCAGGTGTTGCTGAAAGCGCTGAGCTTAACTGATGGTGAAATTTTTGATGCGCTGCGTCACCCGGAGTACTTTCAGAAAACCATCGAGAAAGAAGGGCAGTTCAGCGAAGAAGAAGCGCTGATGGAACTCTACCGCAAGCTGCGTCCGGGTGAACCGCCGACGGTGTCGGGTGGACAACAGTTGCTCGACTCCCGCTTCTTTGATCCTAAGCGCTACGATCTGGGTCGGGTGGGGCGCTATAAGCTCAACAAGAAACTCCGCTTGAGTGTCCCAGAAACGACTCGCATCCTGACGCCTCAAGATATTCTGGCTGCCGTAGACTACCTGATTAACCTGGAGTTTGATACCGGACAGATTGACGACATTGACCACTTGGGCAACCGACGGGTGCGCTCAGTGGGTGAGCTACTGCAAAACCAGGTGCGGGTTGGCTTAAACCGCCTAGAGCGAATTATCCGAGAACGGATGACCGTATCGGATGCTGATTCTCTAACGCCGGCTTCTTTGGTGAACCCCAAACCTTTAGTGGCTGCCATCAAAGAGTTCTTTGGCTCATCTCAGCTCTCTCAGTTCATGGATCAAACCAATCCCTTGGCTGAACTGACCCACAAGCGACGGTTGAGTGCTCTTGGCCCCGGTGGTCTGACTCGTGAGCGGGCTGGGTTTGCAGTGCGAGACATTCACCCTTCTCACTACGGACGGATTTGCCCCATTGAGACGCCGGAAGGCCCGAACGCAGGTTTGATTGGTTCGCTGGCGACCCATGCTCGTGTCAACGCTTACGGATTCATTGAAACGCCTTTCTACCAGGTCGAAGGATCGCGAGTTTTGAAGGATCGCGCTCCGCTCTATATGACTGCTGACGAAGAAGATGATTTTCGGGTTGCGGCGGGTGACGTTTCGGTAGATGAGAACGGCAATATCCTAGGCGAGCAGGTTCCAATTCGCTATCGTCAGGAATTTACCACGGCTGCTGCCGATGAGGTGGACTTTGTAGCGGTGTCTCCGGTGCAGATTATCTCAGTGGCAACCTCGCTGATTCCCTTCCTGGAGCATGACGACGCTAACCGCGCCCTGATGGGATCAAACATGCAGCGTCAGGCGGTGCCGTTGCTGCGTCCTGAGCGCCCACTCGTGGGTACAGGTTTAGAAGCGCAGGCTGCTCGTGACTCTGGGATGGTGATCGTCAGTCGTATGGATGGCGAAGTAACTTACGTCGATGCCAACCGGATTCGGGTGCGCAACGCGGAAGGTCAGGAAGTTGAGCATCAGCTTCAGAAGTATCAGCGATCAAACCAAGATACCTGCTTGAACCAACGCCCGATTGTGTTTGCTGGCGATCAGGTGGTCGCTGGGCAAATCCTAGCGGATGGTTCTGCGACTGAAGGTGGCGAACTAGCGCTGGGGCAGAATGTGCTGGTGGCTTACATGCCTTGGGAAGGCTACAACTATGAAGATGCCATCTTAATCAGTGAGCGCCTCGTTTTTGACGATGTTTACACCTCAATCCACATTGAAAAATACGAGATTGAAGCGCGTCAAACTAAGCTCGGCCCAGAGGAAATCACTCGTGAAATTCCTAACGTAGGTGAAGACGCTCTGCGGCAGTTGGATGAAACTGGCATCATCCGGATTGGTGCTTGGGTGGAAGCGAGCGACATCCTCGTGGGTAAGGTAACGCCCAAAGGAGAGTCGGATCAGCCACCAGAAGAAAAGCTGTTGCGGGCAATCTTTGGTGAAAAAGCCAGAGACGTGCGAGATAATTCCCTCCGAGTTCCCAACGGTGAGAAAGGTCGCGTGGTCGATGTACGGGTGTTTACGCGAGAGCAGGGAGATGAACTGCCGCCCGGAGCCAACATGGTGGTGCGGGTTTACGTGGCTCAAAAGCGCAAGATCCAAGTGGGCGACAAGATGGCAGGCCGCCACGGTAATAAGGGGATCATTTCTCGGATTCTGCCGGGCGAAGACATGCCCTACTTACCTGACGGCAGGCCGGTGAGATCATTGTGCTGAACCCGCTAGGTGTGCCTTCCCGGATGAACGTGGGACAGGTGTTTGAATGCTTGCTGGGCTGGGCGGGCAGCAATCTAGGGATGCGATTCAAGATGATCCCATTCGATGAGATGTACGGCGAAGAAGCGTCTCGACTCACCACCCACGCCAAAATTCAAGAAGCGAGTGACAAAACCGGACAGCCCTGGGTCTACAACCCTAAGAACCCTGGCAAGATTCAGGTGTATGACGGACGGACGGGTGAACCTTTCGACCGGGCAGTGACGGTTGGAACGGCCTACATGCTGAAGCTAGTGCACTTGGTTGACGACAAGATCCACGCTCGTTCAACCGGCCCGTACTCCTTGGTGACTCAGCAACCGTTGGGTGGTAAAGCCCAGCAAGGGGGTCAGCGATTCGGAGAGATGGAAGTGTGGGCATTGGAAGCGTTTGGGGCTGCCTACATTTTGCAAGAGCTATTGACGGTGAAATCCGACGATATGCAGGGACGAAATGAAGCGCTGAACGCCATCGTTAAAGGCAAAGCCATTCCCCGTCCGGGTACGCCAGAATCCTTTAAGGTGTTGATGCGCGAGTTGCAATCGCTCTGTCTCGATATTGCGGCTCATAAACTTCAGCAGAACCTAGAAGATGGCACGAGCCGGGATATGGAAGTCGATTTGATGGCAGATGTAGGCAATCGACGCACGCCCTCCCGCCCGACTTATGAATCTATTTCTCGTGAAGAGATGGAAGAAGTCGAAGACTAGGGAATCGGTGTTGGCAGTTGGGCGCTGCGGGTGAGTGAGCCACGGTGGTTGCTTCGATTTAGACTAGAAGACCGTCAGCGACTTTCAACCTGCCGCTCCTACCCCTTCTCGCTCCTATACAAATTAACCAGGACAAAAAGGAACTACTTAGCGATGCCAAAGCTAGAACAGCGGTTTGACTACGTCAAAATTGGTCTGGCATCTCCAGAACGAATTCGTCAGTGGGGAGAGCGGACTTTGCCAAACGGTCTGGTGGTTGGCGAAGTCACCAAACCAGAAACCATCAACTACCGGACGCTTAAACCGGAAATGGATGGGCTATTTTGTGAACGAATTTTTGGCCCAGCTAAAGACTGGGAATGCCACTGTGGTAAGTATAAACGGGTGCGGCACCGGGGCATTGTCTGCGAGCGCTGTGGTGTCGAAGTCACAGAATCTCGCGTGCGTCGGCATCGGATGGGCTATATCAAACTGGCGGCTCCGGTGGCTCACGTCTGGTATCTCAAAGGCATTCCTAGCTATATGTCGATCTTGCTGGACATGCCCCTGCGGGATGTAGAGCAAATTGTCTACTTCAACTCTTATGTGGTGCTCAGTCCCGGCAATGCTGAAAACCTGAGCTATAAGCAGTTGTTGACGGAGGATCAGTGGATCGAAATCGAGGATCAGCTTTACAGCGAAGATTCTCAGTTGCAGGGCATTGAAGTCGGGATCGGGGCAGAAGCGCTGCAACGATTGCTGCAAGATCTAGAGCTAGAAAAAGAAGCCGAAACGCTGCGGGAAGACATCGCCACGGCTAAAGGGCAAAAACGCGCCAAGCTGATTAAACGTCTGCGGGTGATCGACAACTTCATTGCAACGCGCTCTTTGCCGGAGTGGATGATCCTGAACGTGATTCCCGTGATTCCGCCTGATCTGCGTCCGATGGTGCAACTCGATGGCGGCCGCTTTGCGACCTCTGATTTAAATGATCTCTATCGTCGCGTTATCAACCGCAACAACCGTTTGGCCAGACTTCAGGAGATTTTGGCTCCAGAGATCATCGTGCGGAACGAAAAGCGGATGCTGCAAGAAGCGGTCGATGCGCTGATTGACAACGGGCGGCGCGGTCGAACGGTGGTCGGTGCCAACAACCGTCCGCTCAAGTCTCTGTCCGACATTATTGAAGGCAAACAGGGTCGTTTCCGGCAGAACTTGCTGGGTAAGCGGGTTGACTACTCTGGTCGTTCGGTCATTGTGGTCGGGCCGAAGCTCAAGATCCACCAGTGCGGCTTGCCCCGCGAAATGGCAATCGAGCTATTCCAGCCGTTTGTGATCCATCGGTTGATCCGGCAAGGATTGGTGAACAACATCAAGGCGGCGAAGAAGTTAATCCAGCGCAATGATCCGCAGATTTGGGATGTGTTAGAGGAGGTGATCGACGGACACCCTGTTCTCCTCAACCGAGCGCCAACCCTGCACCGTTTAGGAATTCAAGCTTTCGAGCCAATTTTGGTGGAAGGACGCGCGATTCAAATTCACCCGCTGGTTTGTCCGGCGTTCAACGCAGACTTTGACGGCGACCAAATGGCAGTTCACGTCCCGCTGTCGCTGGAATCTCAGGCAGAAGCACGGTTGCTGATGCTGGCATCGAATAACATCTTATCGCCAGCAACCGGTCGGCCGATTGTCACCCCTAGCCAAGACATGGTGTTGGGCTGCTATTACCTGACGGCAGAAAACCCAACGGCGGGCGATACCGACCGCTACTTCTCCAATCTGGATGATGTGATTATTGCTTATGACCAAAAGCAGGTCGGCATTCACTCCTACATCTGGGTGCGGTTTGACGGATTAGTGGAAAGTGACGATCCAGAAACAGAGCCTTTGGAAGTGAAAACCGCCGAAGATGGCAGCGTCACGAAAGTCTACAAGTTTCGTCGAGTCCGTGAGGATGCTGAAGGGACGGTGATTTCTCAGTACATCAAGACGACGCCGGGACGGATTATTTACAACAAAACGGTTCAAGAAGCGCTAGTTAGCTAGGCGTCCGAAACTGTGATGGATCGAATGGTGATGGTTGACTGTGATTAACTCATTTGAGGGGCGGAGAATGACGGCAGAGGACAAAACAACTCCAAAACCAGCAATGATTTTCCGAAATCGGGTTGTCAACAAAGGGCAACTTCGGAAGCTGATTGCTTGGGCGTTTACAAACTATGGCACTGCCAGAACCGCAAACATGGCAGATGACCTCAAGGATCTGGGGTTCAAATTTGCGACTCGTGCAGGGGTGTCGATTAGTGTGGATGACTTGCAAGTGCCACCGAGCAAGCGCCAACTGTTAGAAGCCGCAGAAGAAGAGATCCGCGAAACCGAAAGCCGCTATACGCGAGGCGAAATTACTGAAGTAGAACGTTTCCAAAAGGTGATTGACACCTGGAACGGCACGAGCGAGGAGCTAAAAGACGAGGTGGTGCGCCACTTTGAATCTAGCGATCCGCTCAACTCGGTTTACATGATGGCGTTCTCTGGAGCACGAGGCAACATCTCCCAGGTGCGGCAGTTGGTCGGAATGCGCGGTCTGATGGCAAACCCGCAAGGGGAAATCATCGACTTGCCCATTAAAACCAACTTCCGCGAAGGGCTGACCGTCACGGAGTATATTATTTCTTCCTACGGTGCTCGCAAAGGCTTGGTTGATACTGCTCTCCGCACGGCGGATTCTGGATATCTCACCCGCCGTTTGGTAGACGTATCACAGGATGTGATCATTCGTGAGCTAGACTGCGGCACCGATCGCGGCATTTCAGTCCGCAGCATGACTGACGGTGAACGAGTGTTGATTCCGCTCCAGGATCGGCTGCTCGGTCGAGTTGCTGCCCGGGACATCGTTGATCCCAAAACAGGCGAAGTGATTGTGCCTCGCAATGGCTCGATCTCGGATGAGCTAGCCAAGAAAATCGGTAAAGCTAAGGTTGAAGAAGTGCTGGTACGCTCACCGTTGACCTGTGAAGCGAGCCGTTCGGTTTGTCAGCTTTGCTATGGCTGGAGTCTGGCTCATGCCTCGACGGTAGATTTGGGCGAAGCAGTTGGCATTATTGCGGCTCAGTCGATCGGTGAACCGGGAACGCAGTTAACGATGCGGACGTTCCACACTGGCGGTACATTTACGGGAGAAGTGGCTCCGCAAATTCGAGCCCCGTTTGATGGTACGGTTCGCACCAAGCCGAAGCAATTCCGTTCGCGTACCTTCCGCACTCGGCATGGAGAAGATGCACTCATCTCGGAAGTGAGTGTGGAAATTACGGTGGAAGTGGGCGATCGCAAGGAATCTTCTACGGTTCCCGCCGGCTCGATCATCTTCACTCGCGATGGCAACAGTGTGAAAGCGGGACAAATGCTGGTAGAAATGCCTTCAGCGGGTCGGGTGCGCAAAATCACTGAAAAAGCGACGAAAGACGTGTCTTCTGACCTGGCCGGCGAGGTGAAGTTCGACAATTTGGTGCCGGAAGAAAAGAAAGATCGGCAGGGCAACACGACCCGCATTGCTCAAGGGGGCGGTTTGATCTGGATTCTTTCTGGTGAAGTCTATAACTTGCCGCCGGGTGCTGAACCGATCGTCAAGAATGGCGACCAGATTGAAGCCAACAGCATCCTTGCTGAAACTAAGCTGGTGACAGAAAATGGCGGCATTGTGCGGATTCCGCAGGAAAGCGAAGGCAACAAAGGTGGGCGTGAAATTGAGATCATCACGGCTTCAGTGCTGCTAGACGAAGCGCGAGTTGTGAGCGAAAGCCATCAGGGACGCGAGCAATACCTGATTGAAACCCAAAGCGGACAGCGATTCTCGTTGATTGCGACTCCCGGCACCAAAGTTGGCAACGGTCAGGTGGTGGCAGAGCTAATCGACGATCGCTACCACACGCAAACAGGCGGCATCATTAAATATTCCGGTGTCGATGTTGCTAAGAAAGGCAAAGCGAAATTGGGCTATGAGGTGGTGCAGGGCGGCACGCTGCTTTGGATTCCTGAAGAAGCGCATGAAGTCAACAAAGACATTTCTCTGCTGCTGGTGGAGGATGGTCAGTTTGTTGAAGCGGGCACTGAGGTGGTTAAAGACATCTTCTGTCAAAGTAGCGGTGTCGTAGAAGTTACCCAAAAGAACGACATTCTGCGGGAGATCGTGATCAAACCAGGCGATATGCATCTGGCTGATAACCCGGAAGCAGTCCTATCGAAGGATGGTACGATTGTCAGCCCCGGACAGGAAGTGCTGCCTGGCTTGACGGCTGAAGAACTGCGGTACATCGAATATGTGGAATCTCCTGAAGGTCCGGCTTTGCTGCTGCGTCCTGTCACGGAATTCCATGTGCCGGATGAGCCATCTGTACCGAGTCAAGCTTCAACCCGCGAAGAGTCGGGCTGTTCGATTCAACTTCGGGCCGTGCAGCGGATTCCGTTCAAGGATGGAGAGCGAGTTAAATCGGTAGAAGGGTTGGAGCTACTGCGAACTCAGCTTGTGCTGGAAATTGAGCAAGATTCGTCTCAACTGGCTGCCGATATTGAATTGGTTCCTGATGAAACGAATCCGGACGTGTCGCGGCTCCAGCTTGTGATTTTGGAATCGCTGGTGATTCGTCGTGATGTGGCTGCTGACCAAACCCAAGGCAGTACCAGCACTCGTCTGTTGGTGAAAGATGGCGAGCAGATTGCGCCGGGAGCCGTTGTGGCTCGCACCGAAATTCTTTGCAAAGAAGCTGGAGAAGTGCGGGGGATTCGGGAAGGGGCGGAAGCGATTCGCCGGATTTTGGTGATGCGAGATGCGGATCAAATCACGATTGAAACGCAAGGCAACGAGCCTACCGTGAAGCGAGGCGACCTATTGGTCTCTGATTCGCGCATTGCGGCGGGTGCAAAGACGCCTGAATCGGGGCAAGTGGTGAAGGTTGAGGCAGATCGGGTCGTCCTGAGAATCGCGCGGCCATATCGGGTGTCGCCCGGTGCGGTGTTGCAAATCGATGACGGTGACTTGGTGCAACGGGGTGATAACCTGGTGCTGCTGGTGTTTGAACGGGCTAAAACCGGAGACATCATTCAAGGTCTACCGAGAATCGAAGAATTGCTAGAGGCTCGGAAGCCAAAGGAAGCCTGCATTCTCTGTAAGCGTCCGGGGACAGCCCAAGTGGTGTATAACGATGATGAATCGATCGAAATTAAAGTGATCGAAACTGACGGTGTGACGACTGAATACCAACTCACCCCCGGACAAAATGCCTTCGTCATTGATGGGCAGGAAGTCAGAACGGGTGAAGCCCTCACCGACGGCCCTGCCAACCCCCATGAGATTCTAGAAATTTTCTTTGAATATCATCGGGAATCGGAAGGGATTCACGAGGCAGCCCTCAAGAGCTTACAGGAAGTGCAAACTTTCTTGGTGAACGAAGTGCAGTCGGTGTATCAATCTCAAGGAATTGAGATCTCAGACAAGCACATCGAAGTGATTGTTCGCCAAATGACCTCTAAAGGCAGGGTGGATGACGGCGGTGATACGACGATGCTGCCAGGAGAGTTGGTGGAACTGCGTCAGATCGAACAGGTGAACGAAGCCATGTCAATTACGGGTGGTGCTCCGGCAGAATATACGCCAGTGCTGTTGGGAATCACCAAAGCTTCGTTGAACACAGACAGCTTTATTTCGGCTGCTAGTTTCCAAGAAACGACTCGTGTTCTCACTGAGGCAGCTATCGAAGGTAAATCTGACTGGTTGCGCGGTCTGAAGGAAAACGTGATCATCGGCCGTTTGATTCCGGCAGGTACGGGCTTCAACATCTACGAAGACACTGCCAGCATTGAGCCAGATCTACTCTACGAGAACGATGCGTTTGAAGGAGATGTTGATCTGAGTGACGTGGTGCTGGACGACCGGACGGCTCGCACCTACGAGCGTGAAGGTGGCTTTGATGGCTTCTCACCGATTGGCGGACGTGAACCTGAGTTTACTGGTGATTTTGGCGCAAACTTTGGCGTCGTCACTCCAGACGAGGAGGAAGATCCCTATTCTCCCGTCTTGGATGATGACAGCAGCTATGACGAGCCAAGTGACATGGACGAGGAGGAGTAAAGTCTCCGCTTCGCTTTTAATCTGATAAGCTAATTCTCTCAATTCTCCTCTGTTGGAATTTAAACCTCAGAGGAGAATTTTTGTTGGGATTCTTCACACCAACCATTGCCACACGAAGAACACACCCATCCCCACCACAATGGTTAACAGCAAATTTTTTGCCATAT
>JAAUQT010000187.1 GCA_012033495.1 Cyanobacteria bacterium RM1_2_2
CCGGATCAGCGTCTCTCGGACTTGCCTCTGCTCACGCCTGAAGAGCAAACCCAACTCCATGGCTGGAACCCAACTCATGTCGCTACCCACTCCCTCACTCCACTCCCTGTTTGAAGCCCAAGCTCATCACTCCCCGACACCATCGCCCTCTCCTACCACCACCAGCATCTCTCCTACCACCATCTCAATACAACAGCTAACCAACTCGCTCACTACCTGCAATCGCTCGGTGCACAACCCGATACCCGAATCGGCATCTGCTTAAACCGCTCCCCTGAGTTAGTCATTGCCATCCTCGCTGTCCTCAAAGCCGGAGCCGCTTACGTTCCTCTCGACCCTGCCTACCCTCAAGCGCGACTGGAGTGGATGGTCAAAGATGCCGCCCTTTCAATCCTGATTACCGCATCGGATGTTGCACCGATTACGCAATCGTCTAGCTTAACGACAATCACTTTAGACACTGCTTGGAACGAGATTAGGCAACAAGCGGCTAACAATCCTACCGATACTGCGACTGCCGAGAATCTAGCGTATGTCATCTACACATCTGGTTCAACTGGAGTACCAAAGGGAGTGGCAATTGCCCATCGCAGCACGGTAGCTTTCCTGCACTGGGTGAAGGATACCTTCAGCGCTGAGCAACTTGCTGCGGTGCTTGCCTCAACGTCAATTTGTTTTGACCTCTCGGTGTTTGAACTGTTTGCGCCGCTGAGTTGGGGTGGCTCTGTGGTCTTAGCTGATACGATTCTCCAGTTACCTAAGTTATCCGATGCGCATCATCTCACTCTCATCAATACCGTTCCTAGCGTCATTCCTCAACTCCTCCATCTCCGCGCCATTCCTAACAGTGTCCGCACTCTCAATCTCGCTGGTGAAGCCCTTCACTTCAGCCTGGCACAACAAATTCAGCAGCATTCTCACATCCAACATTTCTACAACCTCTACGGCCCCTCCGAAGACACCACCTACTCTACTTACTCCTCCATCCGCTTATCCATTCATCTACCCATTCACCCATCTATTGGTCATCCCGTCTCAAACACCCAAGCTTACATTCTTGATTCCTATCTTCAACCTGTGCCCATCGGGATTTCTGGAGAGCTTTACCTAACGGGCGACGGACTTGCACGCGGTTATCTCAATCGTCCTGATTTGACGGCTGAGCGATTTATCCCTAATCCATTCAGAGATGCGTCTACTCCAGCATCACTTCGGCTCTACAAAACAGGCGACCGTGCCCGCTACCGGAAGGATGGCAGCATCGAGTATCTGGGACGACTCGACCACCAGGTTAAACTGCGGGGTTTTCGCATCGAGCTAGGCGAAATAGAGGCAGTATTATGCCAGCATCCGCGAGTCAGGGAAAGTGTGGCGGCAGTTCAAGCTGGGAAGTTGATTGCTTATGTGGCCGCTGAAACGGCTGATGTAGATCGCTCAACAGAACTGCGGCAGTTTTTGTCTACTCGCCTACCAGACTTCATGCTGCCTACCGTGTGGATGTTCCTGACGGAATTTCCTCGCCTTCCTAACGGTAAAATCGATCGATCGGCATTGCCTCAGCCTAATATTTCACTCAGTCGCTCAGCCATCCATATTCCACCTGCAACCCCCATCGAACAGGCAATTGCAGCAATTTGGCAAACCGAACTGCAAGTTGAGCCTGTCGGACGGGACGATAATTTCTTCGAGCTAGGCGGTCATTCGCTGCTGGGCATGACGGTTGTGGTGCGCATCAGTGAAGCGCTCGGAATTGAACTCCCTCTACGCACCCTGTTCCAATCGCCTACCGTCGCCGGATTAGCCGCCCAGATTGCCGCAGATGTTGATTTAACTGCCGCTTCGACCTCTCAACCGCTGTTGCCTACTCTGATTTCTGCCCCCGATCAGCGCCATCAACCCTTTCCCCTCACCGATATTCAGCAAGCCTACTGGATTGGGCGCAACGAGGCGTTTGAGTTGGGCAATGTGGCAACCCACGGCTACCGGGAGATTGAAGTTACGGGACTCACTGTAACTCAGGTTGAGCAAGCAGTGCAGCGATTGATCGATCGACATGAAATGCTGCGGGTAATCGTCCAACCCGACGGACAACAGCGGATTTTAGCAGCAGTGCCGCCCTACAAAATTACCACAATCGATTTGCGTCACTCTAGCGCAGAACAAACTGCAATTCAGTTAAACGAGTTGCGTGATCGGCTTTCACATCAGATTTTACCAACTGATTCCTATCCTTTATTTGATATTCAAGCTGTTCTTTTAGATTCCAATAAAGTTCGCTTTTGCGTTAGTTTCGATGTTCTGATTGGTGATGCCTGGAGCTTTCAAACCCTAGGACAAGAGCTAGCCCAGCTTTTGCAAAGCCCCGATTTAGAGTTGCCGCCGTTAAGCCTTTCCTTCCGGGACTATGTTCTAGCTGAACGATCCTGGCGTCATTCTGCTGCCCATCAGCGTTCTGTAGAATATTGGCAACGCCGTTTGCCTGACCTGCCGCCTACCCCCGACCTGCCACTTGCCCAAAGTCCGAGCGCAATCAGCAATCCTCACTTTACTCGCCGCACTGGAGCGCTAGATACCCAACTCTGGCAAGCCTTGAAGCAACAAGCCAGCCAGCATCAGCTTACCCCTTCGGGTCTCTTACTTGCTGTTTTCGCCGACATTCTAGCAACGTGGAGCCAAAGCCCCCACTTGACGCTGAATCTCACGCTCTTTAACCGTTTGCCGCTGCATCCAGAGGTGAATCAACTCGTTGGTGACTTCACATCTTCAACGCTGTTAGCGATTGATTGTTCGAGTCAAGTTGCCTTTAGCCTGCGGGCACAGCAAATTCAAGCCCAGCTTTGGCAGGATTTAGACCACCGTTACGTCAGTGGTGTTGAGGTTCTGCGGCAACTTGCCCGTCGTCAGCAGCAAACTAGCCAAGCACTCATGCCTGTCGTCTTCACCAGCATTTTGTCACCTACAGGCGCTTCCTCCAATAATTCACAAATTCCTTCACGATCAGATATCAACTGGCACTCTGAAGTTGTTTATAGCCTTAGTCAAACCTCTCAGGTATATCTCGATCATCAGGTCGCGGAAGTCAACGAAACTCTGATTTTCAACTGGGACACAATCGACGATTTATTTCCAAGTGGACTGCTCGACCAAATGTTTGCTGCCTATACGCATTTGCTAGAACAGCTTGCAAATAATCCGGCTCTCTGGCAAGCTCCACTGCCGTTACCAATTCAGTTAACTCCACCCTCTACAAATACATTAGCTGAAGCATCTCCTCAAGCTACTCATCTCTTACATGAATTATTTCTCGATCGCGTTGCCCTCCATCCCGATCAGGTAGCCTTAATCGCTCCGCCACACCGTTTTACCTATCAAGAGCTTGCCGATCGCGCCCGGCAGTTGGCTTACTATCTTCAGCAGCAGGGAGTTTCTACTCACAGCATCGTTGCGGTGGTAATGGAAAAAGGCTGGGAACAAATTGTCGCCGTATTAGGCATTCTGATTGCCGGAGCCGCCTACGTGCCCATCGATCCCGACCTACCCACCGAGCGCCGTGCCCACCTGCTGCAACAAACCGAAGCCTGCTACATTCTCACCCAATCCTGGCTCGATGCCACTTTAACCTGGACAGAAGGCATCCCTCGCCTCAGCCTCGATCATCTCCCGGTCTTCCCATCTTCCCATCTTCCCATCTCCCTATCCACTCCCACTGACCTCGCCTACATCATCTACACCTCCGGCTCAACCGGACAGCCCAAGGGCGTGATGATTGACCATCAGGGAGCCGTCAATACTATCCTAGACATTAACCATCGCTTTCAAGTTAGCATATCTGATCGCATTCTCGCACTCTCTAACCTTAGTTTCGATTTGTCTGTCTATGATATTTTTGGCAGTCTTGCTGCGGGCAGCACCCTAATTCTCCCAGATGCCAAACTCGCCCAAGATCCGGCGCACTGGGCTGATCTGATTCGTGAACACCAAATCACGATTTGGAACTCTGTCCCGGCTCTGATGTCGCTTTTACTCCAATCGCTAAGCTCTGCTTCCCCGCTGCCTCTTCGCCTCGTGCTGTTAAGCGGCGACTGGATTCCCTTATCCCTCCCCGATCAGATTCGACAACATTGTGATAATGCCACGATGATCAGCTTGGGAGGAGCCACAGAAGCATCGATCTGGTCAATCTTCTACCCGATTGCGGAAGTTCACTCCACGTGGAATAGCATTCCTTACGGTCGTCCGCTGTCGAATCAGCAGGTTTATGTGTTGAACCATGCTTTGAATCCTTGTCCAACTTGGGTAACGGGACAACTTTACATTGGCGGCAAAGGATTAGCGCAGGGATATTGGCGCGATCCAGACCGCACGGACGCCAGTTTCATCTCCCATCCTCAGTTCGGACGGCTTTACCGGACAGGTGATCTGGGGCGCTACTTGCCCGATGGTGAGATTGAGTTTTTGGGACGAGAAGATTTTCAAGTGAAGCTGAATGGCTATCGAATCGAGTTGGGTGAAATCGAAGCAGCGTTGCAGCAACATCCAGCAATTCAGGCGGCAGTTGTAGCCAGCATTCATCAAAGACTCATCGCCTATATCGTTCCAAAAGTTGAACGAGTTGAATTCAAACTTCAGAAGCAGCGGCAAATTACGTCTAAAGAACACATCTCGTTACCTGTATCTGAAGCTACATCAGAAGCACCTTATTTGCGACGACAAAGTTATCGGCAATTCCTTTCGTCTCAAATTTCCCTGACCCAGTTCAGCCAATTTCTCAGCGCGTTACAGCAATTACAGCTTGAAGATTCACCCTTGCCTAAATATCGATATGCATCTGCTGGTAGTCTCTATCCTGTCCAAACTTATATTCTTGTCAAGCCAAATCGCATTGCTGAATTAGAGGCAGGAATTTATCACTATGACTCAAAAAATCACGCTCTTGCGCTGCTCAATCCATTGCCAGAAATCCTCCAACAGGTTTATGGTAGCAATCAGAAAATCTTTGAGCAGGCGGCTTTCTCACTGTTTCTCGTTGGTCAACTGGAAGCTATCGCACCTCTTTATGGCGACGAAGCCAGAGATTTTTGCTTGCTAGAGGCGGGTTACATGGGGCAATTATTGATGCAAAATGCACCCGATCACGATTTAGGATTGTGTCCAATCGGGACGCTAGAATTTGCCGAAATCGCTGCTGCATTTCAGTTAGAAGAGAGCCATATTTTGCTGCATAGCTTTGTGGGTGGTGCTATTGATCCGGCTTGGACAATGCAATGGAGCAGCCAAGTCTCCGTGCCTCCAAATGCAAACCAATCCCTGCTGGAGAAACTGCGAGAATCTCTGCGGCAAAAGCTACCAGCCTATATGATTCCCCATACTTTTGTCTTTTTGGAATCGCTGCCGTTGAGTGCTAACGGCAAAATCGATCGTCAAGCCCTGCCTCAGCCAACCTTACCCACTGAAGCTGAGCAAATAATCGTTGCACCTCGCAATGAAACTGAGCAAGCCATTGCAGCGATTTGGCAACAGGCACTTCAGGTTGAAACAATCGGAGTTCACGCTAATTTCTTCGATTTGGGCGGCAATTCGTTATCAGCAACGCAGGTGTTAACGCAACTACGGCAAACGTTTCAGGTGGATTTGTCAATTCGCCAGTTTTTCACAGCCGCAACAATCGCCGAGCAGGCTGAAATAATTCAGTCCCAAATTCAGGCAAACCAAACGCAGCCTAACCAGAAGGTGCTAGATGACTTGCCAATTCAGAAACTCGATCGCGACCAGGTCATAACCGCTCAAATTGATCAACTTTCAGATCAAGATGTTGAGGCAATGTTGCAACAGATGTTAGCAACCGAGTCGCTGGAAATTAAATCTCTGGAGGTTGAGTCATGAGCCAGCCCACTGCGAATCTCTCTCCTGAACAAAAGCGGCAGCTTCTAGCCAAATTGCTACAAGCGCAACAGCCTCGCTATCCGCTGTCGTTTGCTCAACAGCGGCTGTGGTTTTTGGAACAGTTACAGCCTGGACTAACCACCTACAATCTTCCGGCCGCTTTTCATGTCACTGGCGCACTGCAAATCGAGACTCTAGAACAGAGCCTGCGAACCGTTATCGAGCGGCATGAAGGGCTGCGAACCAGTTTCGTTAGTGTTGACGGAGAGGCGTTTCAGCAGATTCACTTGGCAGCATCGTTGCAGAACCAACCCATTCTCGAAGTGATTGCTTCTGAAGAGAAATTAATTTCTGAAATCATTTGTGCTGAGGTAGATCAACCGTTCGATTTAGCTCAAGCTCCCTTATTCAGAGTAAAGTTAATTCAATTCAGTCCAAATGAATCAATTTTACTATTCACAGTACATCATCTGATTGCAGACTACGAATCGCTGCGCCTATTAATTCACGAACTCACTGCAATCTATCAAGCTCTGCGAACTGAACGAGTCCCCCAACTTTCCAAACTGCCAATTCAGTATGCCGATTATGCTACATGGCAGCGCCAATGGATGCATTCTCCAGCCTGCACTGCTCAACTCGACTACTGGCGCAAGCAACTTAATAACCCACCGCCTCTGCTGCAACTGCCTACAGATTTTCCTCGTCCGGCGATTCAAACGTTTCGAGGTGCAAAGCAATCCTTTAGCCTCAGTGCAGAACTTTCAGAAGCGCTGAAAACCCTCAGCCGTCAGGAATCCGCAACACTGTTCATGACGCTGCTGGCAGCATTTCAAACACTGCTCTACCGCTACACAGGACAGGCAGATATTGTGGTTGGTTCAACTGTTGCTAACCGCAATCGTCCAGAAGTGTTCCATCTGATTGGATTGTTCGTGAATAATCTGGTGTTTCGGACTCAGTTTGCGGCTCACTTCACCTTTCGAGAACTGCTGCATCAGGTGCGTGAAACGAGTCTGAACGCCTATGCTCATCAAGATCTGCCGTTTGAATATCTAGTTGAACAACTGCAACCTGATCGCCATCTCAGCCATAATCCGCTGTTTCAGGTGATGTTTGTGCTGCACAATCAGTCTACTGCTGAAGCAATTGAACTGAGTAAACTGAGCTTGCGCTATCTGGAACCAGACGTGCAGACCGCTCGTTTTGATCTAAGTATTGATCTGAGCGAAACGCCGCATGGATTCAAGGGCATTGTAGAATACAGCACCGATCTCTTCAAAGCAGAAACAATTAATCGGCTGATTGGGCACTTTCAAACTTTGCTCAACGGCATCGTGCAAATGCCTGATCAACACCTTAGCCAGTTACCGTTACTCACTGCAACGGAATTGCAGCAGTTCAACCAATGGAATCACCATTTAGAACTTCCGGATTTGTGCTGTCACCATCTGGTTGAACAGCAGGCAGAGCAAACGCCCGATGCAATCGCTGTTGTGTATGGCAGTCATTCTCTTTCCTATGGTGAACTGAATCATCGCGCTAATCAAATTGCCAATCTATTACAGTCTAAAGGCATTCACTCAAACTTTCCAATTGCCCTTTGCCTCGATCGCTGCATCGAAATTCCCACTGCCCTTCTCGCGATTCTCAAAGCCGGAGCCGCCTATCTTCCCCTCGACCCCGCCCTGCCGGTTGAGCGTCTCTCTTTCATGCTCAGCGATGCCCAACCCCAACTCATCCTCACCGACTCTAGCATCACCCTACCGCCCAACGCTCCGCCTCGACTTAATCTCGATACGCTACAAGTTCCCCATCTTCCCATCTTCCCATCTTCCCATCTTCCCTACCCTATCAGTCCTCTTGCTTACCTCCTCTATACCTCCGGCTCAACTGGGACTCCCAAGGGCGTGCAAATTCTGCAACGTTCTCTTCTTAATTTCCTACTCTCGATGCAGCAACATCCTGGACTCGTTGCCCAAGATATTCTCTTGGCTGTCACCACTTTATCTTTCGATATTGCTGCACTAGAGTTATGGCTGCCGTTAATTTCCGGTGCAACAGTCGTGATTGCTGACCGCCCAACTGCCACAGGTAATGGATTACCCGATGCTCTGATGCGACATCAAATCACGGTGATGCAGGCAACTCCAGCAACTTGGCGGCTGCTCATCTCAATGGGCTGGCAAGGTCAGCTAAAAGTGTTTTGCGGAGGTGAAGCATTAGAGGCAACGCTGGCAGAACAATTGTTAGAATGCAACTGCGAAGTTTGGAATTTATATGGCCCGACAGAAACAACGATTTGGTCTGGTGTGTATCAAGTTGAAACTGAGCTAGAGACTGCCACTGTACCGATTGGACAACCGATTGCCAATACGCAATTTCATGTCTTAGATGCTCAATTGCAGCCTGTACCGACGGGAGTGGCAGGCGAACTATGTATTGGTGGAATCGGGCTGGCGCAGGGCTACTGCAACCGTCCTGACCTGACTGCCGAGAAGTTTGTTCCGTATCCTCACGGACGGCTTTATCGCACAGGTGATCGGGTTCGCTATCGAGCCGACGGCACGCTGGAATATTTGGGACGCTTTGATCATCAGGTGAAATTGCGCGGCTTTCGGATTGAGTTAGGTGAAATTGAGGCCATTCTCACTCAGCATCCTAACGTACAGGCTGCGGTGGTTGTGCTGCAAGAGACCCCAGAACCGCACCTCATCGCCTATTTCATTCCTGTATCTGATACTTATCCTGCGCCATTCCTAAAGGATTTCCTTGCTACTAAGTTACCTAGTTACATGTTGCCTGCGGTTTTCGTTCCCTTAGAATCGATGCCGCTGACTTCCAATGGCAAGATTGATCGTCGCGCCCTGCCCTTACCGGATGCTGATCATCTGAATGAATCGGCTGACACTTTTGTTGCGCCACGCAATCCAACCGAAGTCAAGCTGGCGAAGATATGGGCAGACATTCTAAATAGAACGCAAACTATAACATTGGTTGGAATCACTGATAATTTTTTCACTCTGGGCGGACACTCGCTTCTAGCAATTCGGGTGATCGCTCAAATTCAGCAACAGTTTGGGGTTGAGATTCCCTTACGGATTTTATTTGAGCAGCCCACAATCGCAGCCCTGTCGGAAGCAATTCACGCCGCTCAAGCCAAAACGACAGCCCCCATTCAACGACTCACCGATCCGCAGCATATTCCGCTTTCCTTCGCCCAACAGCGCCAGTGGTTTTTGGCTCAACTCGAACCTGACAGCCCCTTCTACAACATTCCGGCAGCAATTCGGATCGCAGGCAGGCTAGACGCAGGAATTTTGCAGCAGTGTTTCAGATCAATTTTGCAGCGACATCAGGTGTTACGCACTGATTTTCCGACTATAGACGGGCAGCCTACAGCGCGGCTGCAATCAAACTGGGCACTGCCACTACCGCTGATTGATTTGAGCCAGCTTCCTGACACTCTCCAGCACGAACAGGTGAAGCACCTCGCCCGACAAGAAGCCCGCCAGCCGTTTGCGATTGATCACAGTCCGTTGTTGCGAATTAAGTTACTGCGGCTTGCACCTGCGGAATTTGTGCTGCTGCTGACGTTACACCATATGGTGGCAGATGGTTGGTCGGTTGGGGTGCTGTTGCGAGAGGTCGTGACGCTGTACGATACCCTGCGTCGAGGGAGTCCTGCTGACTTACCAGAATTGCCGATTCAATACAGCGATTTTGCAAACTGGCAGCGTTCGCAATCAGAAGTTTTAGCAGCCCAGATCGCCTATTGGCGACAGCAATTACAGGATGCACCTGCATTGCTGGAATTACCTACTCGCCCTCGTGCTGCTGTGCAAAGTTGGCAAGGTGACAGGCATTCTTTCACCCTATCTGCGCCGGTAGCACAAGCGTTGAAGCACTTGAGCCAACAGCAGGACTGCACATTGTTTATGACGTTACTAGCAGCATTCCAAACTCTTTTAGCTCGCTATAGTAACAGCACAGATATTATCGTTGGTTCTCCAATCGCAAACCGTAACCGCGCTGAACTAGAACCTCTCATTGGTTGTTTTGCTAATACGTTAGTGTTACGAACCAATCTATCAGGTAATCCATGTTTCACTAAATTACTAGCTCGCGTCAGAAGAACTGCTCTCGATGCATACACTCACCAAGATCTACCCTTGAACAGCTAGTAGACGAGCTAAACCCGCAGCGCTCACTTACCTATACTCCGCTATTTCAAGTCTTATTTCTTTTTCAGCCAGCTTCACTGCAATCGATAACGTTAGATGACTTGTGCTGGAGTTCATTGGAAACCGAGCACCAAACCGCTAAATTTGATCTAACCCTCTCCATTCACGAATCGACTGACGGCTTAAGTGGCGTGTTGGAATATCGTCGGGATTTGTTTGACGCAGACATTATTCAGCGCATGGCAGGACACTTACAGACACTCCTCAGCGCCATCGTCGCCAATCCAGATCAGCGTCTCTCGGACTTACCTCTGCTCACGCCTGAAGAGCAAACCCAACTCCATGGCTGGAACCCAACTCATGTCGCCTACCCCACCTCCCTCATCCACTCCCTGTTTGAAGCCCAAGCTCATCACTCCCCCGACA
>JAAUQT010000188.1 GCA_012033495.1 Cyanobacteria bacterium RM1_2_2
TGTCTTGCAGAATTGGTATCACCACCTCTTTGGTCTCCTCGCCTGCCGCAAACGTTACTGTCATTGGGCTAGAAGCACTGTAGTCTGCGCTGGTTGCCGTCCCGCCTGTGATTGCAACTTGCACCTGCGAAACACCGCCAAGATTCCCACTGCGGGTTAGGGTGACAGTGCTGATGCCGTCAGCTTCGCTGGCTTCAAACGGCCCATCCTGCGAAAATTCCACCATCGACGAAGAAGGCGGCGTGCGGTTTGTATCATCAAACGTGACGATGTTGGTGTGGGAGATCACAGGGCTGGAAAATCCGAGTTCAGCAATTTTGACTGCGACCGCTGCTCCATTCCCATCCGGATCAAAAAATAAATCGCCGTTGGGCTGGTTGTAAATCATCCGATCATCGCTGTCGAGCGCCACCGTGCCGATCCGAAATTGATTCGCGTTGATTGGGGCGTTCACTGGAAAGCCAGCCGTTTTGAATCCAGACAACTCGCGGTTGCCAACATAAAGCCCAATTTTGTCTTCAGCCGGCTCGAAGACGGTAATTAAATCAGGACTGTCAAAGGAATCTACGCCATCGGTGGCTGGGTCATAGAAGTCGAATCGATCGGCTCCTTCCCCGCCCGAAAGCTGATCTCGACCGCCTCGACCACCATACACATAGTCAATCCCGGCCCCACCGCTGATCAGATCAACCCCGCTGCCGCCATAGATAGCATCGTTGCCGCTATTGCCGTATAGCTGTTGTTCCAGAGATTCTGAGCCGCCCGCACCGCCATACAGCACGTCATCCCCCGAACCCCCCAGCAGCACGTCGATGCCGTCTCCGCCCATGAGCACATCATTGCCCATCATGCCGTCTAGCATATCCGGGCCAGCGCCGCCATCGAGCGTATCGTCACCTGAACCGCCGTTGAGATAGTCCCCTCTGACGCCCAGACTGGGTAAAGCATCGTCTTCGCCCCCCTCTCCACCCATCAGCACATCATTGCCCGCTTCACCCAAGAGGATATCGTTTCCGGCTTCGCCTTGCAGCGTATCATCTCCCGCTTCTCCGCGTACCGCATCATTGCCATCTCTGCCGCTCACGATATCGTTTCCGGCTCCGGCATAAATAACATCAATTCCGTTACTGCCACTGAACGTATCGCTTGCTGCACTCAATAACTGAGGCGTTGGGCTGTTTTTATCCTCAATAATCACAATTGCTTCTGTAAACGGGCCGCCTTCCATCAGCTTTGGCGTTTCGTTGGGGCGACTATTTTCATCAACCAAATACATTCCCGACGCCACCGGATCAACCCCATAGGGAGAAGAGTCATTAAAAACGAGCGTTCCTGGTGAGGTGGTATCCCAGGCTTCTTGCAGCACATAGGTTTCCTGGCTGAAGCCCAACGTAGTTGGCAAATCCACAGCTAACACAATCACGTCCATGCCATCTGCTTGCTCATCATTGTTGACAAACAGCGACAGAAATTTGCTGGAAGCACCCGGATCAGGATCGTCGAATTCGGCTTCGTTGGGCTGTCCTGAGTTCCCATCTGGGGGATCAGCAATCCAGTTCTGAGGGATAAAATCAGAGCGATTCCATTTGATTCCCTGTCCCCAAAACCCTGCGATGTTTCTTCCTCTTCCTCGACGTGGCATGATGTTTCTCCTGACTTGATTCACATCTCATTGCCGTGGTAGGCAACATTCTAGCCGCTACCTTCAGCAACGCAGTGATAACGTTACACAACTCTATTTCGGCGCTTGTGTGGCCCGTTCCGAATGGTTTATTAGAATGACTTTGATCTTTTATTCACATCCTCGATGCACATCCTCAAAATCTGGCTCTTGCTGAGAAGCTGGGCTGAGCAATCCCGCTTTTTCTCAAAAGTTTCTCAACAAAAGTTTCTCAAAAGGATGCTCAGAAGGGAGTTTTTGTTTGCAGGTGGAGGGGCTGACCCGACTGAGGATGCAGCAATTTTAGTTCCCTTGCGTGGAGATGCAGCCGATCGGTAGTTTGCCAATCTGTGCCCCAACCATATAGCCGATCGCCTAAAATCGGTGCGCCTAACCCCACTGCGGCATGAACTCTAAGCTGGTGCGTTCTGCCAGTTACCGGCAGCCATTCCACGCGGGTCAGCTTGTCCGAGCCTGCCAGCACGCGAAAATGAGACAGGCTGGGTTTGCCGTGCAGCAGATCAACCCGTTGGCGAGGTCGATTGGCAAAATCTGATCGCAGTGCTAAATCAACTGTGCCTTGAGTCGAAGCAACGCTGCCAATCAAAATCGCCTCATAAATTTTGTGAATCTGCCGGTGCTGAAACTGTTGGCTCAGCGCTCGGTGGGTGGCGTGGTCTTTCGCAAGCAGCAAAATTCCTGACGTATCCTGATCGAGGCGATGGGTAGCCTGCAAATTTGGATAACCTTCGCGCAATCGGCTCAGCACGCTGTCTTGACGATCAAAATAGCGTCCTGGTACCGACAGCAGCCCAGCCGGTTTATTTACCGCAATCAGCCAGTCATCTTCAGCTACAACAGCCAGCGGATCAGGTGTTGCCAACGGCGGCTCCAACGGCGGCAAACCCGAAAGCAAAAACCCTAGAATTGGCTGACAGCGATCGATACAGGCTCCATAAAACTCGCCCGGAATTTTGTCTCCGGTGGCTGCCCCCCACCAAAACTCTGCCATTGCCACAGGCTTCAACCCGTGAGTCGCGGCATAGTGTAACAGTTTGGGAGCGCAGCAATCTCCGGTTCCGGTTGGCAAGCCGCCGCTGGCAACAAATTGCTGAATTGAATGAATGGAGGCAGATTCACCTGCAAAATTGACAAGACGATAAGCATCGTGCATCTGAGTTTGCAGATGACGCGACAGCACCTTACGACGCAGCTTCAACTCACGAATTCGGGCGTCTGCTTGTTCAATCACCTGCTTCAACGGCTGCAAAACAGCATCACCTTCTTGCTTCAAGCGTCGCCGCACGATTCCTGCTTGGCGGCTCTGTTCGTTTAACGACTCAAGTGCTGCCTCTAATGCCGCTCCCCTTTGCGTTTCAAGTAGCTGGTGGCGTTCCTCCGAGCGTTTCTGTTTGCGTAATTGCTGCTCAGCCTCTAGTTCAGCTAATTTTGTCGCAAATTCCTGGCTCACGATTTTCCACTGCTGTCGTTCTGGAATCTGCTCTAGTGTAATTAATTCTTGCTTAATAGCATTCAATTTTTCTAGCGTTTGCGCTTCTTCTAACCTGATGCACTCACGACCTGAAATGGGTGGAACCCAACCTTCCACAAAGCTTTTGCCATGCAGCAAGCCAGAAAACGCCTGCAAAACCTGCTGCTCTCCAGTTGCTGCCTCTACCAACAAAATACCATACATCTTACCTTCCTCAGAAAAGCGATCTTGCCCCGCAAGTTGCTGCATTAATCCGTGGGCAATTTTTTCTGCCCAAACCGTGCGAGGAAGACGCAACAACTTGTTACTCTGAGGACAGCACCCTTCATACCAATAGGTTACGGAAGGGTTAGCCAAGTCTGTTAGCTCGACAAACTCAGACAGTGCGTGAACAGTGGTGAGAGACATTCGGAGAAAAGTTGACTTCTAAAATTATTCTCGCACAAATGTTTTTGTTGGCAGTTACTGCCATGGGTGCTTTCAGCATAGGATTCCGGAAAGCATTTTAGCAATATGTATATTTAATTAGCTCCCAACTTACCAACTACTTTACAATGAAAGTTCTCTACATCACTCAAAATACCGTATTTAAGACATCAGCGCTGAACTCAAGCCAACTTCCTAGCACTCAAAAAGTAAGTGTTAGCCAAGGGCAATCCTTGCCAATTCACTCAGCAACGTTGAGAGGGAAACATTACCTCGTACAGCTTCAGCATGATCTACTGCCTGTCGGGGCTGCTGGCTACTTCTATGCTGAGCATGTTCGGATTGAGAACTCTATCACATCTCAACTGCCTGCTTTAAAAAGTCGCGGCGTTTGGTTAACCAACGTTGATAGTCAAGTTCTTTTCTCGCGTGAAAGCATTGAAGCCGCTGTCCAACAGTTAGCTGAACTGAATATCAATACGCTTTATCCGGTCGTGTGGAATCGCGGCTACACGCTCTATCCGAGCCGCGTTGCAGAACAGGTGATTGGCTCATCGACTGCTCCACAACCGCAGTTTCAGCAGCGGGACATGCTAGCCGAATTACTGCAAGCGGCGAAAGCTCACAATATGCGCGTCATTCCTTGGTTTGAGTATGGATTGATGGCTCCTCCGAATTCACTCTTGTCCTGTCAGCATCCAGAGTGGCTGACGCAAAAAGTAGATAGCAATCGGTTACATGATCAGATGGTTTGGCTCAACCCAACTCATCCAGATGTTGTTCAATTTGTTGCGAACTTAATTCAAGAAGTTGTTCGCAACTACGATGTTGACGGCATTCAACTAGACGATCACTTTGGAATGCCAGTTGAGCTTGGCTACGATGATTTTACAAAGACACTGTATCGCCACGAAACAGGTGAAAACCCGCCTGTCAAATCTACTGATTCCCGTTGGATGGCGTGGCGTATTAGCCAGATAACCAAATTGATGCACCAAATTTTTCATGCTGTCAAAGCGGCTAAACCGGAGTGCGTGGTGTCGCTGTCTCCCAATCCGCAAGCCTATTCGCTTAGCCATTATCTGGCTGATTGGCAGTCTTGGGAAGGAATCGGATGGGTTGAAGAACTCGTTGTGCAGCTTTATCGCAACAAGCTGTCTGACTTTGAAGCAGAGTTGCTGAAGCCAGAAATGCTTGCCGCTCGCCAGCGTATTCCTGTTTCCATCGGCATTCTTGCGGGTGTGAAGCCCCACCCTGTTAGCTTGCGTCAAATTCAGCAGCAGGTTGCCACCACTCGCAAACACAGGTATGCCGGCGTTTCGTTCTTTTTCTATGAAACCCTGCTTCACCAAACTCTCAACCCAATTGCAATGGGAGATCGAGAACCAATGCAGCTAAAACAACTGCTTGCCTGAGCTACCTTTGCTCGCCGGATGACTCCCTATCTACGCCCAAAGCTTCGCGTCCAGCGTTTCGGAGAATCCGGGTAGCTGTTATACCATTCCCTAATCTGCAACGCTATCCTCTGCGGGGATGGTGAGGGCAAGCTGGTAAATTTGACGCCGCGACAGGGAAGTTTGCTGCGCCAACTGGCGGCTGGCCTGCGATCGAGACATGCCCTGCTGAATTAACTGCTGCAATTCTGCCAGCACTGCCGACTCGGAAAGCTGAGGCTCTTGAGCCACATGCCCACCAATCACCAGCGTAAATTCGCCCTGCGGTTCCTGGATTTGAGTATGGCTGATCGCCTCGGCAATCGTGCCGCGCCAGAACTGCTCGTATCGCTTCGTTAGCTCTCGCGCCAACACAATCGGGCGATCGGCTCCTAAAAATTCCTGCAAATCCTGTAAAGTTTGCCGCAATCGGTGAGGCGCTTCATACAACACAAGGGTGCGAGGCTCGGTTTGCAGAAATTCTAGTTGCTGCCGCCGCTCCTGCCCCTTGGTAGGTAGAAACCCTTCAAACACGAACCGATCGGTCGGTAAACCTGCACTACTCAGCGCCGCGATCACCGCACTCGCGCCCGGAATCGGCACGACCGGAATCTCTGCTTCCACACAAGCTTTCACCAGTTCGTAGCCCGGATCGGAAATTCCCGGCATTCCGGCATCGCTGACGAGAGCAATCGCATTTCCCTGTTGCAGGCGTTGCAGCAGTTCCGGCAAACGCCCGTAGCGATTGTGATCGTGATAGCTGATTTGTGGCGTTGAGATCTGAAAATGCTGAAGTAATTTCCCGGTATGGCGCGTATCCTCAGCCGCAACCCACTGAACTTTGCGTAGAATTTCGATCGCCCGGAACGTCATATCTTCCAGGTTGCCGATCGGGGTTGCCACAATGTAGAGCGTTCCAGCCTTCACATCCATACGAGCATCTTACACCGAACCTTCTCCCGGCTCATGCTTCGACGCTAAAAAAGCATCCAGTATAAAAACTGACATCTGGTTTCGGAAACTACGAAAAATCTCTTGAAAACCTTGCTAATTGTTAAAGCCTCCATGAAGGGCTTTCTGCTGCTGCTGGATTTACTAGGCTCTCAGTCCATACTGCTGATAGGACGAGTTCCAACACCATCTAATCGCTGAGTTGAGCTTGTCTGCACCTGATCACTTCCGTAAATCATAATCTTTCGCCCTTACTGCACGACTCTGACCATGACGACTGATTCCAAGGCATTCGTAATCCTCAGTTCTTTCGCTGGATTCCTCAATCCAGGCTCCTCCGCTGAAACAGACATTCACCCTTCCGTTGATCATCGCGCTAAACGTTGCCTCGACATTCTCGGAGCGCTTGTTGGACTAGGCATCACTGGGCTGATTTTCATCCCGGTGGCAATTGCCATTTACCTAGACAATCCTGGCCCGCTGCTCTACAGCCAAACCCGCTGCGGCTGGCGCGGTCAGCAGTTTCGGATCTGGAAGTTCCGCTCGATGGTGACAAACGCCGATCAGTTAAAGCACACCGTTCAAAATCAGGCAAGCGGACACATCTTCAAAAACGACAACGATCCACGCATTACCCGCGTTGGTAAGTTTCTCCGTCGCACCAGCCTGGATGAACTGCCGCAGTTTTGGAATGTGCTGATGGGCGACATGAGCCTAGTTGGAACCCGTCCGCCCACCGTCGATGAAGTGAAGCAATACAACAACCGTCACTGGCAGCGCCTCGAAGTGAAGCCGGGGATGACAGGCGAATGGCAAGCCAACGGACGCTCAAGCGTGACCGACTTCGAGCAAATCGTGGACATGGATCTGCGCTACATGCGGCACTGGTCAATCGCTTATGATGTAAAACTAATCTTGAAAACGATTCAGACTGTCTTAAAGCGAAAGGGCGCTTGCTAGACAACTGCATCAAAGGATATTGAAGTCATGGGAACCGGGCTGTTTGTTGGATTAGTCACGCTAGATTTGATTTACCTGACGCCAACCTTGCCCGACCGCAATCAAAAAGTCGTTGCTTTCGATCACGCGATCGCTGCTGGTGGGCCTGCCACAAACGCAGCGATCGCGTTTCAATATTTGGGAAACTCCGCAAAACTACTCGCGGTTGTTGGTGAGCATCCGTTCAGCCAGTTTGCCGCTACGGAGGTGCAAGCCCACCAAGTTACCCTCGTTGATCTCGCTCCCCGCTGGGCTGAGCCGCTGCCAACCTCCTCAATTTTGGTCACGCAATCAACGGGCGAACGAGCCGTTATTTCCATCAACGCTACTCGCTCTCAGGCAACAGTGTCCCAGATTCCCGCCGATCTTTTGCAGGAAATCTGCTCTCAGCAAATCGATATTGTTTTAATTGACGGGCATCAAATGGCAGTGGGTCAGGCAATCGCCAAACAAGCGCGCGAGGCAGGAATTCCCGTTGTGATCGATGGCGGCAGTTGGAAACCCGGATTTGAGCAAGTTCTGCCCCACGTAGATTACGCCATTTGTTCGGCTAACTTCCGTCCTCCGGGTTGCCAGACCCTTGCCGATGTCCTTGCCTATCTCCAAGCCGCCAACATCCCGAACATTGCCATTACTCGAGGCGAGCAGCCCATTATTTATGTTGAGTATGTTGAGTATGTTGAGTATGTTGAGCACAGCATCTCAGGCGAAATTCCTGTTCCTCGCATTTCTGCTGTCGATACTGTCGGAGCCGGTGACATCTTTCACGGAGCCTTCTGCCACTTCATTCGCCAAACCAATTTTCGGGAGGCATTGCATCAAGCTGCTCAAATCGCGGCTCGGTCCTGCCAATCCTTTGGAACACGACAGTGGATGGAGTAAATCGCAATCGCGTTACTAACTGCCCTGCGACAACCGATCTCGAATTTGTTCAAGCTGGGTCCGGCTATCGACAGGCGAACGCGGCTGAGGCAGGTCAGGATTAGGCCAGGTAGACAGATCAAAACAAGGACAACTACCCGGCTGGACGCCCAAATTTATGGTCGGAACAGGCATTCCACAGCGGGCACAATCTGTCACATCCCAGTTGGAAGAAAGTAGATCCGCAACGGTCTGGTCAGTTCCTTCCAAATAGCAGTCCCGCCCTTCAACCCGTAAGGCTTGCTGCCAACAGGCTTCAAATTCAGGGCTATATCGATTTCCTTGAATGACGGGTTGTGGCAGCACAGCCTCACCGCGATCAAATTTCAGTCGCTTCCCTAGCTGGAACCAGTAAGCAAGATATTGTTTAACCTGGTCAGAAGATGCCATGAGTGACCCATCGTGAAAGGGATACATTACTTAATTTTTATGCTATTCCCATGCTATCGGCTTCTACCTGTGTCTTTGGGTCGAAAATCTAGAGCAATAATTAAGCTTGCAGAAAGTAGTGTGAGTAATCTCGCAGGAGATTTTTTGGGAAAAAGTTGTCGCTACGTCGGGGCAGGTTTGGCCCAAATCTTACGATTGACAGATGATTGATCTGCAAAACCTGCCCGTACCGGGGTAAATGGTTTGCCAGAAATCTCCTAGAGTGCTGAAAGAGATTGACCGGGCAATCGTTGTTCCTACAATGCCATGCTTTCAATACGCTTCAAGTTTAGGTAAACAACGCTAGAACAATTTGCACCACAATGATTTTAATCATCGTGCTGAGGGGAAACACAATCGCATAGCCCAACTCTGGCTGTTGGGTTGGTACAGCCTTAGAAGCATAAGCCAAAATTGCTGGATTGCCTGTCACGCCTGCAATCACGCCTAGTAAAGCATCAAAGGGAATCCTCAGCAGCCAATAGCCTAGCCCAATCGTCAGCAGCGCGGTGGACAGGGTGATTGCCATCCCTATTCCCACCAGCAAAAAGCCTGTTTCCTGTACTGTCGTGACAAACTGCTCCGCTGAGCGCAATCCTGCTACTGCCAGAAACAGCGTCAGTCCAAAGTTGCGTAATGTCAGGTTGGCAGAGGGCGGCATAGTCCAGGTTAACGCCCCGGTGTGCTGCCGCCAGCCTAAAATCAGCGAAACAATCATTGCTCCTCCGGCTGCCCCAAAGGAGAAAGTGCCCAAACCAGGCAAGGGAAACGGAATCAGCCCAAACAGCACCCCCAGCACCATGCCAATGCCGAGCGCCAGATAGCTCACCTCCGCCGTACTCCGCGCAGAGTTGCCAAAGAAATTTCTGATGGTTTCAAATTGCTCCTGTTCTGCCACCACTCGCACCCGATCGCCTGCCTCTAGGGTGAGTCCGGGTTGCGGATAAAAGATTGAATCGCCTCGCGTCACGGAAACCACCGCACATCCCATCTCTGCCAGCTTCAGAGTGCCGAGCTTACGCCCAATCACCGATGTTTTAGAAACATAGACCTCTAGTTCATCTAAATCATGGCGATCTTGAAACATATCAATCGGCGTTTCTTCGCCAATCAATCGGCGCGCTTGCTGCAACGGCTCACCGTCCCCCTCGATCATCAATTCATCACCTGCGGATAAGCGGAGGGTTCCACGCGGCAAAAAATTTCGCCCATTTTGCCGGACTGCCACCACCTGAATTTCCGCTGGCAACTGGGAAATTACCTCTGACAGCCGTTTGCCCACCACACCGGAATGAGTCACCAGCAGTTCAGCCACGCGCAGCCCTTGGAGTGGAGGTGGGGTTACTTTAGGACGGAGCAGTAGCATGGCCGCATAGATGCAGAAAATGGGGGCAAACACCCCAAACGGATAGGCAACGCCATAGCCTACGACAGGTAGCTCATTCCCCACTTTGCTCACCACCGATTCCAGCGTCGCCGTATTGACGAGTGCGCCAGCAAACAGTCCTGCTCCTACATCCACCGGAATCTGGAAGCGGGAAATCGCTAGGGCAAACACAACACCCGCCCCAATGATGCTCAGAAAAGCAATGATAATTTGTCGTCGAAACGCAGGGCTAGAAAGTCCCGAAATGAAAGGCTTTCCGTACTGAATGCCAATGCCGTAGAAGAAAAGAATCAGCCCTACTGAACTGAGAATGCCAGGGGGGGCAGCTTCGGGAGCCAAGATGCCGATAAACAGCCCCACAAATAGCACTGCACCCACACCCAAACTAAAACCTGCAATAGAGATTTCGCCAACTGCATAGCCGAGGCTGATCACCAGAAAGAGGGTCAGAATGGGCTGAGCTTCCAACAAAGATTGCAGCCATGCCATATTCGCTTCTCCTGCTATCGACGGGGATGAATTGCTGAAATGATTGCTGAAATGATGTCTCGTTGGAATAGAAATACCCTATTTTTCTTGAATCCACGAGTAGCCCATCATACGAAGGCAGCAGCTTTGCATTGGCGCGTTTCGGCTGCGCTCAACGCTCGGTGGGTAGGTTGAGTGAGCCAAGCGGGTTGAGTGAGCCAGGCGGGTTGAGCGCAGCTAGGCGGGTTGAGCACAGAGCCAGGTGGGTTGAGCGCAGCTAGGTGGGTTGAGCGCA
>JAAUQT010000189.1 GCA_012033495.1 Cyanobacteria bacterium RM1_2_2
AGTCGAACGGTGGGTTGAGCGCAGTCGAACGGTGGGTTGAGCGCAGTCGAACGGTGGGTTGAGCGCAGTCGAAACCCGAATTTTAGGTCAGTTTATTGGGTTCTTCTACTTATCTGGCTCTAGGAATGTTTGGATTCTAGAAAGTCAAACAAAACTTTTGGAGTCAGCCATTTCTAGATCTGAAGGTAAGGGCGGCTGATTAATGTAGCTGGCAATCATGGCTATCATTAACCACCAAAGCGTAATCACCTGAGGGCGATACCAAACCGTATCAACCGCACCGTGGGCAAGCATTCCCAACATGGTGGCTCCGGCTGCCATCAGCCAAAACCCTTCGCGGCTGCCAACAGTTCGCAGCCGCTGAAGTTCCACCCAACAGCGATTGAAACTCACCAACAGCAGCCACAAGAAGCAGGCTAGTCCAATCATTCCTACTTCAACGGCGACTTCCAGGAAAATGGAGTAGGCACTTAAAGCCGTGTAGCCTGTCGCCTGATACTGCGGATAGACCCGATTAAACGCATCGTTGCCAGGGCCAATTCCCAAAAATGGACGGTCTTTAATCATCTCAATGACTGCCATCCAAACGTTAATGCGGAAGTTATTGCTGCTGTCTTCTCGCCCGCTGAAGATGCTCAACACCCGCTCGCGTAGGGGATCAACCGTCGCGACTGCCACCAGCACAAACGCAGCCGACCCAGCTAGAACCATCGGTAGCGCCCAGCGTCGCCAAAACTGCGGCAGATAGACGCTGAACCAATGAACCAGCAGCATCAGTAGACAAAAACAGGCAACCACAAAGCCAATCCAGCCGCCCCGACTGAAGGTAAGCACTAGGCAAGCCGAATTGGCAACCCACATTACCACTGCCAAGGCTTTTGGCAACCAGCGCTTCCAAGCAAAAAAGGCGGCGGCGCTAAACCCAACGGCTGGCAGCAAGTAGCCCGCTAGCAAATTTGGGTTGCCCAAAAAGCTATAGACTCGCGTTGTGCCCGCCAGCGTCGATTCTGGATCGACCCAAGTGGCAAGTGCATCTGCGCCAAAAAACCATTGCCGTAACCCCACCACACTGACCAGCAAAGCTGTCAGCAAATAGGTCGTAATCACCACTGAACGGATGCGGGGCGATCGCAGAACCCTTGCCAACAGGACGAACAGCAGCAGATACAGCGTGAATTTAATCAACCCTTCCAGGGCGGCGGCTCGAACGGGCGAAGCAGCAGTTGCAACAACCGCAATTCCCCAGTACAGTAACACTAGCAGATGAATTGGGGTGAAACCTGCTCCCGCTTCAACGTCATCCGAGAGGGTCAGCAAAGCCCAGAAGCCAGCGCACGCGATTAACAAAATTCCAGTTAGGGCGTTCGATACAAACGGAGCCAGCCCAAAGACTAGCATCACTAACAGTCCTGCCAGTGGCTCTGCCCGCTGCATCAACCAGCTACCTTGCCGCCAATTTCTCAGCAGCCCAACCAGGCGACGCAAGTAGCTAGCTTCTATCCAGTGCCGAGCAGAGAGGTTGGTCAAAGTCAGATTCTGCCAGGTTGAAATCATATCTTGTCTAGATTTAGGTAGGTTTTGTTGGCTTGTCTCCGCCTCCCCAGGGGCGATTTTTCGATCGCGTTATTTTTATTCCTGATTGAGGAGAAGAGCTTCTGTATCAGGAGTATAGATGACGTTGATACGGAAGCCTACCATGATCACACAAATCGCCGCTCTGCTACCGACTCAAGCTTGCCTGATTCATGCTGTTGGTCGTTCTGCCTTCAACCGAGGCAGCGGACGCTAATTTTCCATTGTTGCACCTGAGTGTTGCACCTGAGTGCCCTCCCAGTGTATCGCTTTTCGGTCTTCACCCACGAAGCAGGCACGATAGGGAATGATCTTAAGCCCTGATTGAGGTTGATTCCGCAGTTTTGTTCTATGGCAAACCGCAAGAGAGACCGTGTTGCCCTCCCAGACCTCTCATACTAGGACAGAAAGGAGCAGCCCAGAAAAGCCGGCAAAGATGAGGAAAAGTTTCCTATTGCATCTCTTTTCTGAAACTCTAAAACCTACTTGTACACACAAATTGAATCAATCCGTAAACTGTACGGGCGGGTTGAGCAGATCAATGGGTATCCTGCAATTATCGAACTGCTTGAATTCCCATTCCTAAGGCTAGCGATCTCTCAACTCCTGATTCTGGGGCATGTTGAAGAACTGGCTTGGCAAGGCCCTCCGCTCGTGGGGGAGTTAAAGCTGTATTTACATGACAGTTCCTACCACAGAAGAGACTCTAGATTGGCCATAATAGATGAGCATATCAGTGAGAACTGCGACCTCATGCTTCGATCAACGGGTTTCTGTGGGTTTCTGTCCAAGCATCTGACCCTATATTCTCGCTTTGCGGAATAATATGAAGAGGGGAATGTGTGAGTAATGAGGTTAAGTTTATCACAGTTTCTACACTATTCCTTTATCCTCCTGCGAATATACAGTGAGGATGCTTCACTCCACTGTTAGTCAATCAATTTCTTTTCTTTAAAATAGTCCTCAACTAAGTTCTACCGAGCCATTGCTGTAATGACAAACGATACTGATCTGATTAAGCGCCTGAGCCTAAGTGCGATCGATCAGATCATGATTTATCTTGCTTTCAGCGCGATGCGGATGGGCGGGCATCGTCACGGTGCTTTTCTAGATGCGGCGGCAACGGCTGCCAAATGCGCCATCTACATGACTTATCTAGAGCAGGATCAGAACCTGCGAATGACGGGGCATTTGCACCACATTGAACCGAAGCGGGTCAAAGTCATTGTCGAAGAGGTGAGACAAGCTCTCACTGAAGGTAAGCTAATGCGAATGCTTGGCTCACAAGAACCGAGCTATCTCATTGAATTTCCGTATATTTGGATCGAGCAATATCCTTGGCAGGCAGGGCGGTCGAGAGTCCCCGGCACTAGCTTAACGATGGAAGAAAAACGGCAAATTGAAGACAAACTGCCGCCTAACTTGCCCGACGCGATGCTAATTAATGCCTTCCAGTTGATGGACTTGATCGAATTTTGCATCAACGCTCGCAGCAAGAACTACCGTCCGATCGCCAACTGCCGTTGAGTGAAGCCTTCGCGGAACATATCAAGCGCCGCCTCATTTACTCTAAAACCATCACCCGCATCGATTCGCCTTGGGGAATGCCCTTCTATGCTCTGACCCGCTCTTCCTACGCGCCAGCAGACGAAGAGGAGCGAGCTTATACGATGATTGAAGATACGGCTCGCTTTTTCCGCATGATGCGAGACTGGTCGGATCGGCAGGCTAGCGTGATTCGGATTCTTGAAGAACTCGATATTCCTGATGATCGGCTCGATCAAGCCTTTGAAGAACTCGACGTGATCGTGCGAGCGTGGGCAGATCGCTATCATCAGGTGGGCGGCAAAACGTTTTTGCTGCAAATGGTCATCGGCCCGAAAGAAAGTTGAAAAAAGCTGACGTTGGCGATATCGATGGGCAATTATTGATGGGCAATTATTGATGGGCAATTATTGATGAGTGATATTGATGGGCTAGCTGCTGCTGCACTCTAGGGGCTGCATCCATTCCAGCTAAAACCCTGACCATGGCAGCGCAACAGCCCCTAGCCTTTTTTGGGGGAACGCGCGATCTTGCTGATGTGGCAGGCGTTTGACCATGACATGGATGACGCGCCCTAGAGATTGTCTGAATATTAGTTGCAGGGGGGTGACACCCTGCTATCTTTTGCTACACTAGCCAACAACGCTTACGCTTAGGTCTCTCCTTAATACATATCTAAACTGAAACAAGTTCTGGCACTTTTCATAGGTTCTCCTCCGAAGTTCAATGAGATCTCTCTGAAATGCTTGATTCGTTACTTATCAAGTAGCGATGTTTTGAGTCTTTGCTCTTCAGGTGAAGCAGGCAAAACTCACGATGTTGGTGGTGATGTGGGCAATCTGGGTGCTGAGAACGCTTGCTCTGGTGGGTTTTCTCCTCGACTTCTGTACAATTTTTGATTTTGTTTCGCTGTTCGTCAACGCTAAGTTAGACACAACGGAGTCGTCTCGTGCTGAGTATTTGGCATAAAGCAAGATCCAAACTTCAATTACAGGGTTTGTACTTGACTATCACCCCACCACCTTAACTTCAGCCCACTGAGCGCTAGCCCACCTTGGTTGTAACCATCACAGCCTCAACTCATGGCGGCACCATAACTATGGGGGCCATGATAGCGGCAGCGAGTTAGGGCTGAACTGAGACAAGGCGATTGATTTAAAGCACACTTCCTTGGGTTGAAGCATCACTGAGTTTAGTGTTGCCTTCGGTAAAATTTGGCTGGAGTGGAAGCAATGTCATGCTATCTTTTCTGGTTGAATTAAGCCCCAATCGCTGTCTTCCCTTTCAGCTATCAGTTGTTATTTTTTACTTCTATCCATTTTTCATCGTCTAGGGTTAGCTCACATGCAGCAATTTCGCGTTTTCTCTCGTATTGCCCCACTTGCTTTTTTGGGTGGAGCCGTTGCGACCACTTCCCTCCTGCAATCCCAACCTGCTCAAGCTTCTTTTCATGACAGCCCCAAAGCAGTTTTGGATGAAGCCTGGCAAATTGTGAATCGAGAGTATGTTGATACAACGTTCAATCAGGTGGATTGGCAGGCAGCGCGACAGCGATTGTTGAGCCGTAACTACACTTCAACTGAAGCAGCCTACAACGCTTTGCGAGCGGAACTAGAGCGTTTGGGCGATCCCTACACTCGGTTTATGAATCCCGATCAGTATCGCTCTTTGACCAGCCAAACTTCGGGAGAACTCTCAGGGGTCGGGGTGCGGTTGCGGGTGGATACAGCTTCTAAATTGCTGACCGTGGTTGAACCGATTGCCAATTCTCCGGCGAGCGAGGCAGGCATTCAGGCGGGGGATCGGATCTTAGCAATTGATGGCAAGCGCACCCAGGGCATGACGGTTGAGGATGCCTCTCGGCTGATTCAAGGAGAGATTGGCACTCGCATTACCCTAAAGATTGAGCGTTCGGGGCAGAGTCCTTTTGATCTGCCATTAACTCGCGCTCGGATTGAGCTATCTAATGTCAACTTTGCTTTGCGTCAGGAAAACGGTGCTCGAATCGGCTATATTCGCCTCACCGAGTTTAGTGGTCATGCGCCAGAGCAGATGAAAAACGCCATTGAGCAACTTCTCGAACAAGATGCCGAAGCCTTTGTGCTGGATCTGCGTGGCAATCCGGGTGGGCTACTTCAAGCCAGCATTGAGATTTCTCGCTACTGGTTACAAGATGTTTCGATTGTGCGGACGGTCGATCGGACAGGCTCCAGTGAAGACATTAAGGCAAGCAAAGCGGCACTGACCGAACTACCGCTTGCAGTCTTGGTGGACGGAGGTTCTGCTAGCTCTAGCGAAATTTTGACCGGGGCTTTGCAGGATAATAATCGCGCGGTGGTGGTGGGCAGCCAAACGTTTGGCAAGGCGCTGGTGCAGTCGGTGCATCCGTTGTCGGATGGTTCGGGGCTAGCGGTGACGATCGCTCACTACTACACGCCGGGCGGCACGGATATCAGCCATCGGGGAATTACGCCTAATATTGAGATCAACCTTACCGAAGCCCAGCGAAGCGCTTTGGCAACGGATCAATCTTTAATTGGCACTGCCCAAGATCCGCAGTATTTGCAGGCTGTCAACGCCCTACAGTCGTCGATTGCTGAATATCGCAATACGCCCCCCAGTCGCCTACAGTTGAGCGTTGGGCAAGGGCAGCAACCAGCTCGCTCAAATTAACGCTGATCAGTAAGGGCGAGGCATTTGGCGAATCAATCCGGCAATCCGGCAACGATTTTTATCCAATTACCTCGTCCCTCGAATCCTCTGCTTCTAGAAAAGTAGACCTGCCGTATCGTAAACAGGTTGCTGCTGTTGATGCCGATACAGGCGATTTAGGGCACTCATGTAGGCATGAGCAGCCGCGACCACAATATCGGTATCGGAAGCATTACCTGAAAATAGCCGATCGTTTTGCCGCAGACGTACCGTTACTGTTCCGAGCGCGTCGATGCCTTCTGTCACCGACTGCACCGAAAATTCTACTAACTGATTGGGAATGTTTACTAGCTGATTCACAGCCCGATATACCGCATCAACTGGGCCAACTCCGACAGCAGCATGGGTGAGAATTTTGCCGTCTGGCTTCAAGATCGTGACGGTGGCTGTCGGGCAGGTGCAATCGCCGCAAGTTACCTGCACATGCTCTAGCTGAAAGCCCGACTCAACGGAAACCTGTAGCTCGTCCCGCACAATCGCTTCTAGATCCCAATCAGTGATTTCTTTTTTCTTGTCGGCAATTTCTTTAAAGCGGTGAAACGCATTGTTCAGGTCAGTTTCGTTCAGGTCAAAGCCTAGCTCTTGCAGGCGAGTGCGGAAGGCGTTGCGTCCAGAATGTTTGCCTAACACAATCTGATTTTCCGATAGCCCAATTGTAGACGCATCCATAATTTCGTAGGTTTCACGGTGCTTCAATACGCCATCTTGGTGAATGCCCGATTCATGAGCAAACGCATTCGCGCCTACGATGGCTTTGTTCGGCTGCACCAACATGCCGGTGAACTGCGACACGAGCCGCGAGGTTTTGTAGATTTCCTGCGTTTTGATTCCGGTCAGGGGTGCGTCGGAATCAACAGAGCAACCCAAAAATGGATTGAAGTAAGACTTGCGGACTTCCAACGCCATCACAATTTCTTCGAGCGCTGTATTGCCCGCCCGTTCACCGATACCGTTGATCGTACATTCGATTTGCCGTACTCCATGTTCAATGGCAGCGAGAGCGTTGGCAGTTGCGAGTCCCAAATCATTTTGAGCATGAACTGAGAGAATAACCTGATCAATACTTGAAATATTGGCGCGAATATCTTGGATTATCTGCTCCATTTCTTTCGGAGTTCGATAGCCAACCGTATCAGGAATGTTAATCGTGGTTGCACCTGCCTGAATCGCCTGCTCGATCACCTGATACAAATAGGCAGGCTCAGTGCGGGTTGCGTCCATCGGCGAAAATTCCACATCTTCCACAAAGGATTTGGCATAAGCCACCATTTCCGCCACAATCGCCAACACTTCCGCCCGCGACTTGCGCAACTGATGCTGCAAATGAATATCAGATGCTGAAATAAACACATGAATGCGCGGATGAGCGGCGGGCTGAAGTGCAGTGGCGGCAATTTGAATATCCTGCCGTACTGCTCGCGCCAAACTGCAAATGATCGGAGCTTTTGCGCCGTTAGACTGCCGACCGACCGACTGAGCAATTGACCGCACCGCCTCAAACTCTCCCGAACTCGATGCCGCAAAGCCTGCCTCAATCACGTCAACCCCCAGCAGCGCCAGTTGATGAGCAATCGCCAGCTTCTCTTCTGCGTTGAGCGTTGCGCCCGGAGACTGCTCCCCGTCGCGCAGAGTGGTGTCAAAAACGATAATCCGATCGGGCTGCGATTGCTGATTCATATTCAACTCCCGTCTCAAATAAGGGCTATTGGATATTGTATACGATTTTTGTATACAATATAAAGTATGAAACTAACTGATCTGGCAGCCCAAGTGCTGCGACACCAACGAAGCACCCCTGATTTGATTGCAGAAGCCTTGCGGCAAGCGATTCAACACGGCATTTTTACCGAAGGACAATCGCTGCGGCAAGACGAAATTGCCACCCAGTTTGGCGTTAGTCGGATTCCGGTACGCGAAGCCCTCCGGCAGCTAGAAGCCGAAGGACTCGTTTCGTTTCATCCCAACCGTGGCGCGATGGTCACGTCCCTATCGCCCGAAGCCGCCCAAGAAATTTGTGAAATCCGCCTCGCGCTCGAAACGACTGCCCTTCAGCTTGCCATCCCGCAGTTGACTGAGGCTGATCTAGATCAAGCCGCCACTATTTTGCAAACCACCGAGCAAACTACCGACCCCGTGCAGTGGGCAAACCTCAACTGGCAGTTTCACGCCGCACTTTACACACCTGCCCATCGTCCGCGTTTACTCAGCCTGATTAAAATGCTGCATATTAACGTAGACCGCTACATTCGCCTCCAGATTCAAGCCCTCGATTACCGGGATCACAGCCAGCAAGAGCATCACCAGCTACTCGCCGCCTGCCAACAGCGAGATGAAAAGCAGGCAACAGAGATTTTGCAGCACCACATTGGGGCGGCTGCTCAGCAGCTAGTTGAATATTTACAGACAGCGGCTCGACCCAGTCAACCCTTACTGGACAGCCCCATTTTGCAGAAAGTTTTACAGCCGGGGAAGTATGTCAAATCCGTTGTTTAATCTGTCTGGGAAAGTCGCAATCGTGACCGGATCAGCGCGAGGATTGGGAGCCGCGATGGTGCAAGGATTGGCAACTCAGGGCGCTCAGGTGATCGTCTGTGATCGCAACCTGGAATTAGCACAACACACCGCCGCAAACATTCAAGCTTCTGGAGCTACTGCCGCCGCCACTTTTGTAGACATCACAGTTCAGCAAAGCTGCCAAGACCTGATGCAGTTTGCAGTTGCGCAGTTTGGCAAAGTTGATATTTTGGTCAACAATGCCGGAATTGATATCATCAAACCTGCGCTTGATCTAGCTGAAACTGAGTGGGATGCAATTTTGGATGTCGATTTAAAAGGACAGTTTCTCTGCGCCCAAGCTGCTGCTCAACAAATGATCCGGCAAAAAACACCTGGATCAATCATTAACATCTCATCAATCGCCTCAACCGTAGGAATTCGCAACCTTGTTGCCTACAGTGCCGCCAAAGGTGGAATCAACCAACTGACGCGGGTGTTGGCGCTAGAGTGGGCAGAACATCAGATTCGGGTAAACGCGATTGCGCCAGGATATTTTGAGAACATCATGCAGGGAGCTAGCGAAGAACACGACAATTTAGAAAAGCAGAAACAAATCCTCACCTTCACACCCCTGAAGCGACGCGGCAAACCAGAAGAGTTAGTAGGCGCAGTGGTATTCCTCGCATCCGATGCGTCATCCTACGTGACTGGAGCAATCCTGCCCGTCGATGGCGGCTACACGGCAGTTTAGCGTTCTGAATCGGCATATAATAAGGCGCTGATCAATTGCCTCCTTTTCCGCTCTGGTAAATTAGAAATAGTAAAGGTTGGCTTGGGGATTTCTCCTAGCGCAGCTTACTGACAGCAAAACGAGTGAGCAACTATGTTAGACACCGTCGAAATTAAACGCGAGATTGAATCTTTGTCGAGTCGCCTGGGGCAAACCCAGGACTATCTTTGACGTACCTGCCCTAAATGCCAAAATTCAGGATCTAGAACAAATCGCTGCCCAGCCTGACTTTTGGGACAATCAAACCAAAGCCCAAAAAACGCTGCAAGAACTCAACGATCTGAAATCCCATTTGGAGCAGATGGAGCGCTGGCGATCAAGTCTGGAAGACAGTCGGGCGATTCTAGAACTGTTGGAACTCGAAAACGACGAATCGCTGCTGCAAGAGGCTGCCGCAAATGTGGCAACCCTCAGCCGTGAACTGGATCAGTGGGAACTCCAGCAGTTGCTCTCTGGAACCTACGATCAGCATGGGGCGGTACTCAGCATCAACGCAGGTGCGGGCGGAACCGACGCGCAAGATTGGGCCGAAATGCTGCTGAGAATGTATACCCGCTGGGCAGAAGCGCATCGGTATAAGGTGCATTTGTCAGAACTGTCGGAAGGAGACGAAGCAGGCGTCAAGTCAGCCACGCTGGAAATCGAAGGCAAATATGCCTACGGCTACCTCAAAGCCGAGAAAGGAACCCATCGTCTCGTGCGGATTTCGCCCTTCAATGCCAACGGCAAGCGCCAAACTAGCTTCGCGGGCGTTGAGATTATGCCGATTCTGGATGAGTCAATCGAGTTGGAAATTCCCGAAAAAGATTTGGAAATCACCACAACTCGTTCTGGCGGCAAAGGTGGGCAAAACGTCAACAAAGTAGAAACCGCCGTGTTGATCAAACACCTTCCCACAGGGCTGATGGTGCGCTGTACCGAAGAACGTTCGCAGTTGCAAAACAAAGAGAAAGCTCTGGCGCGGTTGAAGGCAAAATTACTCATCATCGCTCAAGAACAGCGAGCTAAAGAAATTGCCGACATTCGCGGAGACATGGTAGAAGCAGCTTGGGGCAACCAGATCCGCAACTATGTGTTTCATCCCTATCAGTTGGTCAAAGATCTGCGTACAGGAGTCGAAACAACGGCAATTACAGACGTGATGAACGGCGAGTTAGATTCCTTCATTGAAAGCTGTTTACGTCAGGACAACCAGCTTGTCGAAAGCAGCACTGTCTGAACCATCTCACGTAGGGGCAGGTTTAGCAAACAAAATCACTGTTTCACACCAGAAATTCTGCCAAACTGCCCCACCCAACCACTCAAAACTCAACCAT
>JAAUQT010000190.1 GCA_012033495.1 Cyanobacteria bacterium RM1_2_2
GATGATTTTGCTCGGTGATGATTTTGCTCGGTGATTGTCATGCTAGTAATTAAAATTACACCTTGCTTAAAATCAGCATATCTTTGTCGTATATCGTAGAACTTTTTCTTCTATTCATTTTTTCTTTCTCCTCATTTCCCTTGTACACCGATTTGGACAAGATTTAGATTTACATTTCATGTGTAATCTTGCTCCTATCTTGGAAAGTAAGTTACCTTCGATCAGGCATCCACAGAGATAGGGCCAGCCATGACCACACTTTGGAAGCAGTTGCAAGCAGACTATCAGGCACTTGCAGCGACTCACCCCTCATCGGTTGAATCAACCTCTGAATCAACATCCACCGCTTCATCCCTGATTTCTCTCGCAGACTTTCAGAAACTCGCTCCTTTATTAGAACAGGGAGGCTCATTATTTGAAATCTTGACTTTTCCGCTGGTAGAACTGACCACCTTCCAGCAGCCTTTTACAACCATTGCCACCCGCCTACTTCAACATCACCAAGCTAAAACGCAGCAAGCGCCTACCCTGATTCAAACTGTGACTGTGCTCGGACAGGCGGCTTACCTTGATCAGCTAAGGGCAACTTTTTTGCAGCCCAAAATTCAGCAGTGGTTGGCGCGAGTCGGCAATATTCCTGCAACGGCAGCGATTCGACAGCAGTTTGGCATCGTGAAGGCACTGAAGCTAGAAGAACAGGATGCACGACAGGCAATTGTTTCCTTCCCAACTTCCCGGCTGGCATCGGTGCTAAATCGGCTGCTGATGGTTCGGCTGGAACAATTAGCGGTGCAGTCGGCGGCGGCGAATCAAGTGGCGATCCGGATTGCCCTAAAAACAGAATCGGTCATGCTGCCGGCCTTAGCGCAACTGGGCGAAGCGATGCAGCCTTGGGTGGACTGGTATCGAGAAGATGACGCTAGCACCGATCCCAACCCCCCTTCTCTAGAGCGCCATCTCCGCATTGATGCCTACCTAGACGAACATATTGCGCCGCTGCCAAACGAGCCTGTATTTAGCGAATCCTTTAGCGTGCGCGAAATCTACGTGCCGCTTAACGCCCAACCGCTGACCTGCGAAGGCGAACCTGATTTTGATCAGCCTCCGGTGGCGCTAGAACAGTGGGCCCTTAATTCACTCAACGACGCAACCCAGCAAGACCAAGTGCTGTTGGTTCAAGGTAGCTTTGGGCGCGGCAAAACCACCTTTTGTCGCCTATTTGCCGATTGGGTGCGACAGCATCAGCATCCTCGCTGGACGCCTGTTTTGATCTCGCTGCAAGAGGTCGGGGCAATCGAAAAAGACTTTGAGGTGTTTTTGCAGCAGGCAGTTCCCCCTCACCTCACCCAAGCCGATCCAGATTGGTTGGTTCACGGCGATGTGCGGTTTTTGTTTTTCCTGGATGGCTTCAGCGAACTGCATTTGGACGATCAAGCCAGCAGCCTAGAACAGTTTTTTCAGCAGGTGGGCAAATTTCAGGAAACCTGCGCGAACCATCCCGATATGGGACACCGGCTGATCGTAACAGGACGCGCGGTGGTGTTGAAAACCCTGGAACGTCTGCTGCCCAGAAACCTGAAGCGGGTCGAAATCTTGCCGCTGGATGCAGCCCTGCACGATCAATGGCTCGCCCAGTGGGAGCGGCTGACAGGAATTCATACCTCCGAACTGAAGCAAATCCTGCACCATCCTGACTTACCCGAACGCAGCCAGGATTTGATGGGTGAACCGCTGATGCTCTACTTTTTGGCGGCGATGCATCGAGATGGAGCACTCCGCTTGGATGCCTTAACTGGAGCCAGTTTCGATCGGGTCAAGTTTTTGCTGTATCAACAAATTTTTTACTGGGCGCTGACCAAACACCGTCCGGGGCTATTAAACCGGGAACTCAGCCTTGCAGAAACAGAAGACCTGCGGCGACTGCTGGCAGAAGCAGGGCTATGGATGGTGCAAACGGGAGCAGAATCAGTAAGTTTAGAGAGTCTATCCGAGCGGTTTCCGCCTAGTGACACCATTCATACGCTGATCGAAGCCCTACAAACTCGGCTGCAACATCACGCGCTCACCAATCCGTTGGTCACTTTCTACACTGGCTCTGAGTGTGGATTGGCTTACCTGCGGTTCAGTCACAACAGTTTTGGGAAGCTGTTTGCCAGTCGCCGTCTGCATGAAACGCTAGAAGATTGGTCGCACACCCTCACCCGTCGCCATCGATCTGAACCCCTGATTGCGTCAGAGTTGCTGCACTGGCAGTTGTTTAATTTGCTGGGCTGCGATGCTCTGACGCCAGAAATCACCAGCTACCTGATGGTGTTGCTGAACGCCAATCCAGAGTTTGATCTAGTTTGCTTATTCAACCGCCTTGAGGATTTCTACCTCCGCTGGTGCGCCGGACAGTTTGTAGACGCGCCGCCAGAAACCTTTCCACAAAAAGAAATGCGTTTGATGCGGCAACACCGCCCTGCGGCACGGTTTGTCACCCAGTTTGGTCAACGCCAAATTGACATCTACACCGGCCTGAATGTGATGATCTTGCTGCTGCAACTGCACGGCTACGCCCGCTCTCGCTCAGACTTACCGGATGACGTGGCGGCTTTTTATCCCTGTGGGCGGCAAGGAATGCCAGAGTTTGAGCCGGAACGCTTGCTGCGGATCATTGGCTACAGTCATTGCGTTTCGCCCAGCGCTTTCCGAACGGTTGTTGGGCCTTACCTTAATAGCGCCAACCTCAGTGGTGTCAACTTAAGCGGCGTTAACCTCAGCGGCGTAGACCTCAGCGGAGCCGACCTCCGCAGTGCTGACCTCAGCGGAGCCAGCTTACGAGGGGCGATTTTGGGACGAGCGAACTTGGTGGGCGCCAGTTTAGAAGGGGCAAACCTCAGCAACGCCGACCTGCGCGGAGCCAACATGATTGGGGCTTACTTGCGTGGAGCCGACCTCAGCAGCGCTCTCCTCAGCGGAGCCGACCTCAGCAGCGCCAACTTGATTGGAGCCAGCCTCAGCCGCGCTGATTTACGGGACGCTGATCTCAGTGGCGCCTACCTCCGAGGAGCCAGCCTTCAAAGTGCTGACCTCAGCCGCAGCTATTTGATTGGGGCTAGCCTGATCGGGGCTTGTTTAAGCAACGCCAACCTTAGCCAAGTTGACCTTAGTGAAGCCAACTTACATGGAGCTGACCTTAGTGAAGCCAACCTCCGCAACGCCGACTTGACCAACGTTGATTTAATTGGAGCCGACTTAAACGGAGCGAGCTTGTGCGATGCCATTCTCTGCAATGCCAGCCTCAACAGCGCCGATCTGATCGAAGCTGACCTTTGCGGAGCCGACCTCAGCAGCGCCAACCTGATTGGAGCCGACCTCAGCAGTCAGGCGGCAGGCACAGTGCGATGGAGCGAGCGCACCAAATGGGCAGATGTACGCGGTCTAGAAGGAGCCACCAGCGTCCCAGAAGCACTCAAGCAACAGCTAGGCTTAACCGACTCAGAGCAGTGAGATCAATCCCCATCTCGCAATTTAGGCATCTCAGCCGATTTAACGATTTAACCAGAGGACGCGGCAGTTCGCAGACTGAAACCATCACGGCGCCAAGCTTCCCCAATCCAAAAGTTGCTAGCGCAACGCTGCGCGAACGCAAATTCAAAATCCAAAATAATATGGCAGTACTGCCTAAGCTCAATACGTAACGCTATATCAATAGGACTTACGCAAAAGAGATTCCCCAACCCCCTACCCTATGGGAAGCAGCTTCGCTTCTACAAAAGGGGGCTTTACAAGTTCACTCCTCAAAAAGGAGGTTAGGGAAGATTGAGATTTCCAGCTTCAAGTGCGTCAGTCCTCATCAAACTTCCCCGTCTTCGATTCGGTTGAGCATTCACGGCAAAGCCAACTCCCAGCCCAAATTCTACCCTCTGTGAGAGGCACATTTTCCTCACGACGCCTTAGCTTGAGAAGATAGACGTTGCTTCGGGTAGGTTTCTATGAATCAGCAGCTTGCCACCATTGCTATTTTGTTTCTGTTGCTGCTCGGCGTTGTGGCTCCTTTTTCGGCGCTGGCAGGGCTAATGTTAATTGTTGTTGGCACTCTGCTTTGTGGATTGCTGATTGCTTTGGTCAGAGCTTTTGTGAGCGCTGAGGTGCAGATCGACCCCGTTAAGCCAGGTTCAAATCCAGATTAGCGGGCAAGGCTGCATTAATCAGTGGCATCAGCGCACCTTCTTGCTCTTGTCCGTTGACAGTCAGATCGCAATGACACAGATAAACTCGCTCCTGGGCGCGATCGAGCAAATCCATGACTTCTCGTTCTAAATAAGCCTGGTTTTCTGCCATGCGGTCGGCTGCCGTCCAAACGCGATTGGTTCGATTGCGCCAAAATAACGGAGCCGCAAACAGCGTAACTCCACTGCGCATTAACCACAGCGGAGAGCCTGCATCTAACCAAAACTGCCAGCGATGAGCACATTGGTGCATCCGATATTGATAAAGCGTCGATAGCATCACTGCCTGCCCTTCCCGACCGTCTGACTGAGCAGCCTGAAGGTTCGCTGTAATGGTGCCATCCCGCAAAAGCTGAATCAAACTGCCCACGGCTGCAACATCCCGCTGTTCAGTGGTTCCATTCAAGCGAGTTTGATCAGACTTCCGCAGTCGAGCTTCTACTTCCCAGTAGTGTCGGATTGTTTGCATCAGCCCCCGCAGACTGGTGAATTGATCATAGGAGTAATCTCCTTCGGCAAAAAAGTTTTGAATTGCTCGTTCAAACAGTTCCACCGGAGTTGGCAAGGGTCGTAGCGATTGCTGGGTGTGAATCCACTGCAAAATTTCCTCATAAGATTGAGCCGCCTGATAGCCAAGTCGATCCCAGCGGGAGAACTGCTGCACTGGCAAAAGATGCGGGGTGTGCGGGTCGGGCGTGAAACAGTGATCGGCAAGTAACCCTGCCCGAACCGGATCAATCCGAGGTTTGGGAGGCAGCTTAGACCGTTGAGGCGGAGCGTCATCAAGCCACTCAGGAGGTAACAACGACGCAGAGAAACCGTCTCCACTGCGTTGGCTCAAAACCACCAGCATTTCGGCCACCGCTTCTCGATCGACCAATCGCCCCAACCCTGGATATACGATAGCTGAGAGCGTCAGTAGCCCCCGAACGAGCGGCGAACTAATTAGCGGATACTGGCTGTTGAGGGCAAATGTGGCAATTCCCCGACTCGTCAGAATTTCTTGCAGCGTGTAGCGCGTGATCGCATCGAATCCTGGCGACACAATCGCTACTTCTTCTGGCTGAACTTCTCCTACCTGAATCGCAGTGGCAATCGCTTCAGCCGTTTGGCGCAGCAGTTGGGCTTTAGAAACGGTTTGAATGACCTGAATCGCGTCAGAGAACTGGGGTAGCAACAGCGGTTCACGGATGCAGTCCACGACCAGTTGCCCCCAAGTTGCGCCCATTCCGGTAGTCGGCAACGGCAGCATTTCGACCCGACATCGAGCCGCTAAACCAGAGAGATAAGTAGGGTCAGCCCCCAGCCCCAACCGCACTGAGCCACTGGGGTTGAACGTGAAGACACCCGGCAAGCCTCGATCTAGAAAAAACTCGAACAAGCTCCGCATCACGCCCGGATACTCATCCACGTCATCGGCAAATACAGCCCCATAGCGCTGGCTGAGGTGTTGCTGATAGGCAGGCTGCGGCAGCAAATAGCGCCAATAGAGTTCGGTGAGAATGCCGTAGGTCAGAATGCCCCGATCAAGACACCAGCGCCACCACTGTTCCAAAGCCTCTCCCATCTCGTTCCACAGCGTTGAGGAGCCGTCTTGCTCGACCCAACCCTGTTGCAGCAATTCTGGAATTTGCTCATGAGGAATGGCGCTAAATGCCGCGAGTTGCAACAAATCCAGTGTACGGCTCACCATTTCTGCATCGCGCACGCCTGCCTGTCGCAGTTGCCCCGACTCTAGCCGAGCCTGCCATAGCTGAGTGGCTAGCATCTGCTCGGTTTCAGGATGCAACCGCAGCGGAAACTGGCTTTTAAGGTTTAACGGCTGCATCAACTTTGGCCAAAACTGCGTCACCTCCGCCTGAAAAAAGCCCAACGGTGTGGCAGAAGCAAATAGATCAGTTGGCATCTGAGTAGGCATCGCTGCCAGCCGTTCAACCAGCGCTAGGCGGGTTTCATTGAGGCTTGCAAAGACCAACCCCATCGGCTGCAACGACGGCTCTTTCACTGGCGACCTTGCCACTTCCGCCCACTGACAAAGCTGTTCAACGAGACAAGCAGTTTTGCCGCTGCCTGTTCTGCCGATGATCCAGACGGCAGCTTCTGAAGAGGGGATGGCTTGGTTCAACCCTGCTTTGAAGGATTTGTTATCATGCTGCATAATCTTATTTTAGGTCGAATCACCTCAGTTAGCGTTGCTCTTAATCAGTGGATTGATCTAAGAACTCTGCTGAAATTCCGAGTCGCCGATTGGCTGTTTTTTCTGACAGAAACTCTAGAACTTTCTATGGCAATTCAATTCAATGATTTGGAAGCGGTTTAATTTATTGCAATCATGACGCAAAATTCTTTTCTAGGGATGATCAGAAGCTCCCTGCGGGTGGCAAATCGCTGGTTGCTCAAAACGCCTGACCGAGCGCTAAACGAAGCCTACGAAGCAGCTTTGAGAATCAAGAGTTTAGAGGACTCGCACTTTGGAGGCAATCGAGTTTCTGCTTATTCAGGCAGCTACAGCAAAAGTGCTCAAAATTACTTCCAAACTGAATTAAATAAATATTTAAACATTATTAAAATTAGACTGATTGAGTTTAAGGCGAGCCGCTCGATTGTGCAGCTATCAAACCAATCGCTCACCGAAATTCAGCTTGATCAATCAACTGATTTGCCCACGATTAATGTCATTGATCAGCCTGCTTTAATCCTCAAGAAATTGCGCTTTGTTGATGAAGTGGTTGCTCGTTATGAAGGGCAAGATCCCACTCCGCCGCCGTTAATTGTTGTCTCTGAGCCAAATTCGATCAGCACAAATAACCGACCAAATTCAATTAAACCCTTGCCAAGTGCTAATGAATCACCCAGACCAGCGAAACGCGATTTAAAGTCAATCACGGATAAAACTGGGGTTTTGCCGCGTTCCATTCTGGAAACGGTTGATCGAATCAAGCGCGAACTTGATCCGCAGGCAGAACAAGAAATTGTGCAGGATTTTCGGGTTTCTAAGACTCGCACAATTGTTTCGCTGCGGTTGATTTTGCTGCTGATTATTATTCCGCTGCTGACTCAGCAGATTTCCAAAAACTTTGTGGTGGGGCCAGTTGTGGATCACCTGCGGAGCGACAGTGAGCAAGTCAGCACCTTTCTCAACTACGAAATGGAGGAAGAAGCCCTTGATGAACTCCAACGCTATGAACAACGGCTGCGGTTTGAAATTTTGATTGGCAGAGCGCAGCCTCGTGAAGAGCCAGAAATTATTGAACAAGTGAGAGAGAAGGCTGCCGAAATTGAACAGCAGTATCGTCGAATGGGAACGGATGCCATCAAAAATGTTTTTTCTGATTTGCTGGCATTGGTATCATTCGGGGTTGTAATTGCCGCTAGTAAGCGCGAAATTGCGGTGCTCAAATCATTCTTAGACCAGCTAATTTATGGATTGAGCGACAGCGCCAAAGCATTTATCATTATCCTGTTTACCGATATTTTCGTGGGCTTCCACTCGCCTCACGGCTGGGAAGTTCTGCTAGAAGGGGCTTCCCGTCACTTGGGGTTGCCAGCCAACCGCGATTTTATTTTTCTTTTTATTGCTACTTTTCCGGTTATTTTAGACACCATCTTCAAATACTGGATTTTCCGCTATCTGAATCGAGTGTCGCCCTCTGCGGTGGCAACCTATAGAAACATGAACGAATGAGCCACTTTCCCAAAACTCATCTTCTAATCAAAGCAGTGCCTCGATCATCGCCCCCTGCGGCAGTTCAGCTTCAGCAAACACCCGCTGCATACTAGAATCATGAATGCCAAGACCCATTCTTCGTCGAACCCTGGCTATTGATACGACTCAACCCATTGGATTTTGGAGGCAAACTTTCTCAGCCCTCAACTTGATGCTGGGTGCAGGGGTTTTCGTTGGCATGGGTATTGCAATCAACGTTGCCGGCGTCGGGATCATGGGCGCAGTCACAGTGGCGGCTCTTCTGGCTTTGGTGAATCAGGGCAGTGTTGCCCAGCCGTCTGCTCGTGCAGCAGCTTTATTCTCAACAGCTTCATTCTCAGCAGACCGGTTGATCGACTCAGAAGCACCTGTCTACACAGATTGGCAATATTTCACCGCGGATTGGATGCTGTTTCTGGCTCGTCTGACTGCCGTGGCAACTGCGGCTCTGGGAATCGCTGGCTACTGGTTGCAAGGATTCTGGCTTGTCGATCCAATCTGGCTGATGCCAACAGCACTCCTCGTCGTGGTTGCCCTGACAATCATCTCATTTCGTGGTCTCATCCCTCGCAAAGGCGCTGAACTGATGGCGACCCTGGCGGTACTCTTAGCCATGATTGCTCTACTGGGGCTAATCTTCGCTGGACTCCCTGAAACCCCACGCTTGAACCTACAGAATTTAGGATGGCTGCCTTTGCGTGCTGAGCGTTCTTTGGGGTTACTAGCGCCGGTGGCTAACTTCCTGCAAGCAGTAGCCTTGATGTCGGCAGCCTACGCCAGCGATCCCCACCCTAGCCAGACGACCACCCAAACAAGCTCGAAGGCTGCCCGCTTTGCCCTTGTTCTAGCTTGGCTCCTGTATCTGGGTGTGGTTGGTGTTGGCCTCAGGGCGCTCGAATCGCTGCCAAATCGTCATTCAGATCCGACCACCGTTTTGATGGCTCCCTGGGTGAACGTGATGCAAAATCTACCCTTGCCAGGAGGGGTTTATTTAGTTGCCCTTGGCGCGGTGGCAGCAATGGCAGCAATGGCGCTTCATCTGCTATCGAAACTGGTTGACGGTCTGCTTGAGTTGAGTTGCAGTCCGACTGTTTTTTCCCGCAGGCAACCTTCAGAGTCGCCACTATCGCCTCGGCTCGCCAAACTTCTGATTAGCAGTGCTCTGGGCGGCATTGTGTTCGTTGGTGATGTCAAAACAATCTGGTCTTTCAGCGCTTTTGCCTTTTTGCTACACGCAGCCCTGATGCATAGAATCGCCGTCCGACAATCTTCTGCTCAGACTCCCTGCTGGCGGCATCGACTCGGCTTCGCAGCCTGCCTGTTTCTGGCGTTTTGGGTGAATTGGGATGTGTGGCTAGTCGGCTTAGGACTGGTGGCGCTTGCCCTAATTTGGCGCGGGGTGCAGTATTGGTCGGAAGAGCCATAGCTGCCAAAAGTTGGCTCTATTTATAGAGGTGAAGTCTAGTAGGGGTGAGGTCTAAAGCTAAATGGCTTCGGCAGCGCCGCCAAACACCTGAGTTGCGGGGCCAGTCATATAGAGACGCTGGTCGTCAGCCCATTCAATTTCTAGACAGCCACCGGGGAGTTCAACAGTGGCGCGGCGTTCGCACAGATCGTTGAGCACCCCTGCCACTAAAGCAGCGCAAGCTCCAGTCCCGCAGGCTAGCGTAATGCCTGCCCCTCGTTCCCACACTCGCATTTTTAGGTAATTTGCACGGACAACTTGAATGAATTCAGCATTGGTGCGCTGCGGGAAAACGGCATGATGCTCAAACTGCGGCCCAATTGCTTCTAAGGGAATCGCCGCAGCGTCTTCTACAAACGTGATGCAGTGCGGGTTGCCCATACTCACGCAGGTGACACTCCAGCTTTGCCCTGCCACTTCTAGCGGCTGGTTAATCACTTTCTGATCGGGTGCAGCAAGGGTGGTGGGAATATCAGCCGCTAGCAAGCGCGGCAAACCCATATCGACTCTCACTTGTCCGTCTGCTGTCAGTTCAGGTGTAATGACACCAGCCAAAGTGTGAATGCGATAGACAGTTTGAGTGTAACCGTCTAGATTGGCGACAAATTTTGCCATGCAGCGAATTCCGTTGCCGCACATTTCTGGCTCAGATCCGTCGGAATTAAATATCCGCATCGTGTAGTCGGTGCCATCCTGGCCTGGCAGCGCCAAGATCACCCCATCCGCCCCAACGCCAAAATGCCGGTCGCACCACTTGACTGCCTGCTCTGGCGTAATGCAGGGTTCTGACCCATGACGGTTATCCACCAAAATGAAGTCGTTGCCTAAACCGTGATATTTCACAAACTCAATCGTCATGGCTTGCTCCAAGCAGAGAATTTTAGTCAGTGGCAGTCAAAGGTTAAGAACTAAGAGACTCAGTAGATCGCAAATCCTGATTGATCCCCCCTAACCCCCCTTGAAAAAGGGGGGAACCGAACTAAAAACCTTGAAAGTCCCCCTTTGTAAGGGGGATTGAGG
>JAAUQT010000191.1 GCA_012033495.1 Cyanobacteria bacterium RM1_2_2
TGTTCGCAACACCGTCTGGGTTGGAAAAGTATGCCCCGCGTCCAGCATCCACGTTAAATTCACGAAAGCTGTGAAAGAGATTAGCCCCGCGTCTTGCGCCGCCATCGATGCGGTTGCTTGGAAGATCTCGGATGACTTGATCAGGAGAGACAACCGAACGCTCGTCGCCTAATGTGTCGTCAGCAATTGGGATGCGCTGAGCAAGTGCAGCGTGCGGCAAAGCGAAAATTGTTCCGTTAATCAGCAGCAATTGTAAGGATAGGTGCCAACGTGCCTGGTTGTGAGACATTGCAACAATAGCCTCCTCAAAAGCAGTGTTGAATGAACGATAGTTTATCTAAATCGAAATGTCTACAAAATGATCATTCTTTGCAGTCGCTGTACCCATCGCTCATCGATTTGCATTTCAACTGCATCAGTTTAAACCGCCAACATCTATCACTTTGATGTATACAGCAAAGGCTTCAGAGCAGTCCACATGATGAGATTTATCTCAACTAAACTGACCCTAATGTGCCGCGAAACTCATTTTCTTTCGGGAGAAAGCCATGTCTATTGCATCAATTACCCATCACCCTAACCCGATCCATAACTTTCCTCAACTTTTAGTTATCGCATCCGTTGAATTGCCGAGGTAAGGTAAACGTGTCAAGGGGAAGGAAACGAACAAAACGCCTGAAAACGCACTGTACAAGTGATCACAGAATCAGTTCAAGCAGATAAAGATTGGTATTTCAACTCACTTACTTCAAGGAGATTATGCCTACTCCTTCTAAAAGATCAATCAACAAGATAGTCTTACTGTCTCTCAGCACAGTAATAATTGGCAGTTCTGTCGCCTTTGGTTTTTTGATTATAGGGAATGTTTGCTCTCAGGTTGCCAATAACGTTGTTTATTACTACAACGGATTGATTAAACAAAATTCACCTATTCCGTAGAAGTAACCATTCAAGTTTGATGAATTGCTCGAATCCCAGAAAGCTGAATTGAATGTTCAGCTAAATTAACCTACTCATTTTTCAGGAGTCTTAATCATGAAACTCACCTATCGCGGTCACGCTTACGAAGTTCCTGCTCCAGTTAAGTTTAGCTCTGATTCTACCACTCAACCTAAAATCCAGTTGTCGTATCGGGGCAACAGATACCACTATACTCGCGGTTGTGTGGTTTCTGAAGATGCTGGAACAGATGAAATAACAGCAACTTTAATCTATCGAGGTAGTGCCTACAAACGTAGACTTCAGCTTTCAAAGCTTTATCAACAGTTCCGTACAATTAACTGGTGTCATCAAATTCCTGGGGAGGGCTAAATGCGAGGTAATGCAGGCGTCCTAAAACCAGTCATTTCTACACAGCCTAGTCCGACTCCGCAACCTAACCTTGCTCAGCCGAATATCATCGGCATCTCACTCATGCTGATCCTGCCGGCTGTGATGGTTTTGGCAGTTGTGGGTTATCGAAAGCAGCGGGCTAGAGTTCTGCAACAGCAAATCAAATTGCTCAACCGCATCTGGCAGCTAGACTCTAGCAAAAAACTATCTTAATCGCGCCGTCTCTGTCCGCTAAACACATCAAATTTTGCAAATCCCTTCAACTTACCACCAACTTACTGCATCAGTTCAAATCGCGGGCAACTATCAACTGAATAGAAGACAGTGAATGATTTGAGTGAATCTCAACTCGCAAATTGACTTCAAAGCTAAATCTAATGTTCCACAAAACTCAATTTCTTAAGGAGAAAATCATGTCTACGTCTAAGCAATCTAAGAAACACAAACTGGCTCTAATGTTCGCTGGTGCAGCTTTAGCTCTAACAAGTGCAGCTTTACCAGCACCAGCCCAAACGACTCAAGAATTTGGATGGCTTTCAGAAGAAGTGAAAGGGAATCAACAAGCTGCGAATGAGTTCTGTCGCTGGTGGTACAACAAATATGTGAATGAGGGAACACTGCCGGGAGGCGCTCGAAACGTCCGAGCTAATCTTAGTTCAGGGCGATGCCTCTTCGATTACTAAACCTATCAAACCCGACTCAGAATAGGGCTTTTATGTAGACTTACGAAGTTCCAGAAAAGCAGCAGTTAGCGAAAGTGCTTTGGCAATTGCCTACTGCTGCTCCTTTCGTAAAAGCCTTTACACACGAGACAAACATTGCTCAGAACGCCACTGAGTTTTGCTTTTACCTAGATGGTTTACCTAGATAATTAAGGAGAAAAAAGAAATGACTATCAGCAAAGAAGCGGGGCAAAACGAATCGACTGGAAAAGGAGCAAGCAACGCAACAAATGAGCCGAAAAAAACTAACCCAAATGCCCGACTTGAATGGACAAAAGCAATCTTATTTCCTTTGGCTATTGCACTTACAGGATGGTATTTGAGCGGCAATCAATTCAAAATTACGAACTTACGACAGGATGCTGATAGTGCAGCCAAAGCGATCGAAACTAGAGAACAAGTTTTAACAGATTATTCCAAAACTATCGCGGATCTCTTAACTAAAAACAAGACAACAGATGTTACGGAATATGGCATGGATGCAGAACAAAAGAATATAACTAGAGGACAAACGCTAATTGCTTTGCGCCGACTCAACATCCCCGATAAAAATGATAAGAGTGATGTATCTCAGAATGAAGAAGATGATGAATCTCAAAATGACGCAGGCAAACTCAAGGGATTGCTTATCCGGTATTTGTATGATGCGCAGATTATAGGTTACGGCTACTCTTCTTCCAACAAGCCAGCAATGGTGACTTTGTCAGGAGCCGATATTAAGCATGTTGTGTTGGAAAATGCATGGCTGCCCAGAATTAATTTACGCAACGCTGAGTTAGACAAGTCTAACTTTAGAAATGCCAGTCTCTGGAGTGCTAATCTCCAAGATGCTAAGCTTGCAGGTGCTGATCTCACAGGTGCCGACCTACGCTTCGCCATGCTACAGTCTGCTACCCTGGAAAAAGCAACACTAAAGAAGGCGTGTTATGTAGAAGGTACAGAGGCTACATATTTTCCTCTCGGTTTTGAGCCAGAAACATTTGATATGGTAGCCATTCCTGAAGATCAATCTTATCCAAGCAAGCCTAACTTTCAACGTTGTAAAGCAGTTGCTTCAGGTCCAACACCTTAATTATCCCTGTGCATTAATCAATTCTGCTGGCTCTCACGACGCAATTACCTTCTGCTGCGTTTGAGCCAGTTTTTTTAAACGGAAGGGAAATCAAATGAGGCTAGTTTAATAGGACTCATGCGCTCAATTTCTAAATATTCTTCTGGCTTAAAGTAGGCGCATGGCAAGGCTACCGCCCCTAGCCTGGTTTTGGGAACAGGCGCGATCCGGCTGATGCGGCAAGCGTTTGGACCTTCATGGATGACGCGCCCTAGCATCCGCTCGCTTTACGCTTGGCTCTACCAGTGACCACACGAAGTCAGATCTGATCTACGACAAATCTTCAGGACGCCTATTCTTCGATGTAGACGGCATAGGCGGTCAAAAACAAATGCAAATTGCCAAATTAGCGCGCACGCCCATAGCTCTGCCCCTACGGCATCACAATCACCTCAGCCGCCACACTCTCCAGCCCAATTGCACCCAATAACTCTGCCCAAGCAGAATCTTCGGGATTGGTGCGACGTAGATCAGCCGCAGCCGACAACGCCTCAAACCAAAACCCATTGGTAGCATAGAGCCGCACCTGTTCTGGCAGGGTTGCCGTTTGTAGTTGTTGCGCTAAATCAGACGTGGGCGATTCGCGCTGAATCCAGCCATCAACAAATGATTCCGGCGGTGGGGTTGATCGACAATACAGCTTGAAAAACCAGTGGTATGGCTTGCCAGTTTCCAGGGGAGCAACGGTTGTTGGTAACGTCAGACTCAGAATGCCTGCTGTTTCTGGCAGAGCCACCTCCGATTCGTAAATAGAATTGCCGTCTTGATCTTGCAATACGAACGTTGCAGTGAATGTAGAACGATATGGAACATAAAACCAAAATGTGGGATAGGCTGCCATTGTTCTGCCAAACACTACTTTTGAACTGCCTGTTTCCTGAAGCGGCACTAAAGCCATCAGCGCTTGGGGTTCAGATGGACTAGCGAACTCATCTTCTCCACAACTTCGGCTTCCTGCATCCGATCGGCGTCCGGGTCGCCCAGTAGGGGGCGGTGGAGGGGCATTGAAGATGATCGAGTCAATGGGAGTGTTGGTATGGGGTGGAACCGTTGGCACAGACTGATCCTGCGCCTGCACACTCCCAGATAGGGACACCCAGAGCGTAATCACCAATGGAATCTGTTTGAGGTGAGTCATTGTTTGATCGGTTTGAGTATGGGTTTAGTGTGGTTGTGATCTTGATGAGTGACGATGACTGCGATACTGCTGCTGGTGATCATGAACCCGAATGCGGTCGGCACCAATGGTATCCACTGGCTTTGTGTCAGTCCATAGAAACAGAGAATCCCCAAAGTTGCAAGGGCTGCTGCTTCCAGCCCAATCAGCCAGCGAATTGAGCCACAGCGCCATCCCAAAACGCCTCCTATCACTGCCCAACTCCAGATCCAAAAAATTTCGGCTGGCCCAGCCCAAGCTTCAATCACGCCCCGTCCGTCTTTGACAGCACTAATCAACTGACTCACCATCTGAGCTTGAATAAACACACCTGGTATTCTCTGACCATAAGGGGTAATGAGGTAATCTTCGCTGCTCGGTGCCGTGACACCAATTATGACAATTCGCTCATTCACATCTTCTGGCTTCAGTTGCCCTGCTAATGCATCTTTGAGAGTGATAGTGGAAGCAGGACTGAGAGAAGATTGAGAGAAGCGATAATTTAACAAAATCTGATAGCCTGCGGCATCTACTTGTTGATAACCACCAGTATGTCTATACAAGCGTTGAAAAGTATGTTGACCTAGTTGTAGGTTCCCTTGGGGCGTGTAGTGGGGGAAAATTCCTTCGGCGTTAAGGTACTGGAACGCTAGCTGAGTGCTCAAGGCATAGGGTGAACGGCAGGAGGCTCCTAGACTCTGATCCATCGCCAGCAGATGACGACGAAGAATGTGATCTGCATCAATAACAACATCGCTAAACCCCTGGCGATCGCTCGGCAGATTGGGAATGGGGGCAATTTCAGGGAAGTTCGCTTCCGGATCGCTGACTTTGCAGATGGCGAAAAAATTGGGAGACTGCTTCAGATTTGCCGCTAATGCGGCCGACGTTGAATCGAAAGGAAAATCACGATACACATCCAACCCAATCGCACGAGGCTTTAGCGGGGCTAGTTTTTGCAAGAGTTTTGACAATGCCAGATCCGAGAGCGAGCCTTTGCGTTGGGCTTGCTCTGGCAGATGCAAATCGTCTTCGGTGATCGTCACGATCAAAATCCGCTGATCGATTGGTTCTGGTGGGCGCAGTCGCAGGAGTTGATCAAAGGCTTTTAGCTCCCAGGACTGCAATCCTCCCAAATAGCGAATTCCGAGCACGCAGGTCGTTGCCACTAAACTCGTGAGTAAAACCGTTCGCCAAGAGCCATTAAACTGCTGCGGACGTGCCCCTGTTGAAACACTGCACCAATCCTGCCAGGTTGATGGTTCCACTGCTGGATTCTGACACAGGACGGGCAACCACGAGGCTCCCGGAAACTCATCCTCTAGTCCTTGAAGCTGCCGACGGGCTTGCCGCACGGCGAGATAGAGTGACAGATGCTTTCCAGCAAATGCATCTAGAAAATGCTTAAAAAATTCCTGTGCCACTCGATTGGCAACTGGCTCTCGCATCACAATCACTTGTGGAATGTGTAAGCTACTCAAGGCAGTGGCCAGACCCAATCCGTCGCAAGAGTTAAAAATTGCCAGCTTTAAGCCGTTGTTTACTGCACCCTCAATCGCTGCCTCAAACTGTTCAATCGTCAAACTGTTGTGCTGCGGGTGCTCGTTGATGTAAATGCGGCCAGTTTCCCCTTCTGTCTGGCTATGCCCCGCAAAAAAGAGCATATCCCAGCCCTGTTCATCCCAAAGCTGTTGGTTAAATTCCTGCCGAGAAGGATTCACCAAGAACTGAGTTTCGGCATCTGTTAAAGCTTTGAGAAATTGAGCGTCTTGCTCTAAATGAATCCCCTGGCTGTTACCCAAAACTGCCAGAACTCTAGCTTTTTTGTGGGGAGGGCGAGGAGGGGCGTTATGAAACTGATAGTTTGAGCAACCCAACGCCATTTCTGACCGAGGGTAATCTTTGAAGAAATCCCAACGCTGCCAAGGCAATCGTCGCAACAGATCATCATCCGTTTGAATCACAACTCGGACTTCTTCGGTCGGGCTGAACTGCGATCGCAGTTGTCGCTCAATCGGCAGGAACGTTTCTGATCGCAGCCAGGTGTTCAGCGCATCTTGTAAAATTTGGCAGAGTTGTTCAAAGCTGACCTGAGAAACGTTAGTAATTCCGCTTTCATCAATTTCTAGACTGTCATCAAGTAGATTGTCATCAAGTTCATGTCCGACGCCAGCAACCGAACGCAAGGGGCGGCGATCGCACAGACTTTTATAGAGTAGCCGCCAATCTCGGTCTAGATCGACAATTGCCGGTGCTGCGGGTAAACTGCCGACACATTGTTCGGGTCGAGAGCGTTCTCCTGCCCACACTTGCGCCGTAACTCGGGGTAAGCCACTGTACAAGTCTCCAGTTCCTAAATCGATGACAACCGACTTGGGCATTTGCTGATCTCAATCAGAGTGTGTTGTTTTCTGAATGTTAGGGCCGCCATCCATTGAAGGTCAAACATTAACGGCATCAGCCAGATTATGCCCGTTCCCCAAAACAGGCGAGGGGCTGTCGCGCTGCCATCGTCAGGGTTTTAGCTGGAATGGATCACAGCCCCTAATAAACACGCTGCCTTTTTATGATCGTAGTCATCTACTGAGAGGTCAATCTAAAGCTCAAAATTCTCCTCAACCGTTTCGCTACCGAGATGAATGGCAACACTAAAACGGGTTCCAGGTCTGCCCTTAAATGGTTTCAGTTGAATATAGTTATCCTGACTCCTTGAAGTTACTTCTTGCACTACCTGATTCGTTGACGATCGCAAGCTCAATTTGAGATTTGGGATCAAATACCGAGCTTCTCCTGTGGAATAAAGTTGAACTAACACGCCTAACTTTCCCTCCGTTTCTGAGGTGACGTTGACCAACAGCGCTACGGTTTGTTGTCCGAATTGCACCCCCAAATTAATTAACTTCCCGCGTCTTACCCCTGCCTCAATGCTGCGCGTACTGAATGCCAGATTAGCTTCGGGGTTAATGAATTGGTCAATTGTCTGCCAACTCTCATCAACAGTATCCTGAAGCCATTGAGTTAATTTTGTGGTGGTCTGCGTCAATGCAACCAGAAAGCCTTCTGTTGGCAAAGGGCTGATTGGCGAAGGGAACGGCTCTGCCCGAAGTGCGAACGCAGTAGGTTGTAAAGCTCGACAATAGAACAGCAAATGGTTAGGCTCAGCATCCAGTAACGAGAGTGGTAGCGGGTAGGAATCGTTTTGCATCTGATCCAGATAATGATTGCGGTAATGAATGAGTTCATCAAAGCGCAAAAAGCCGCGTATCATCACCAATTCTTGCTCTTCTGACACCTCCTGCACCACATAGAAGTGTGCAGCTTGTTCAGGCTCAACTACTGCTCGATGAATTTGCACGGTTTCATCTAGCACCTGCTCAACGGCAATTAGACAAAACTTGAACCCGTTCACCTCAATGTAACAAACTGATTCAATAGATTTTTCCAATCGCTCAATTGAGTATTCGGGTAGTCGTTCACTCAACCACTGCTCAAAACTCAACAGCGCTAGTGCATTCAAATAGCTCTGCCACTGATGCGCTTCGGGGGCAGTGCATTCGCTCATAGCTTGTGCCTGTTCAATTTGTTCAGGCTCTAGCCAAATCGTTTCTGGCGGCAACAGTCTGGAATTTATTAAGGAACTCGACATATTAGCCATGAGATGGTTCTCTCTGCATAAAAGAAATTAGATGAAGACGAAGCTGTTGCGCGTAAACGCTATTGAATGAGCGACCTTGCCCTGCTCTCATTTCTTCCACTGCGGCTTGAAAGATTTCTTGATCAGCAATGGCTTCCACTTGCTCTGCCAACGTTCTCAGATAGTTAGGTTCGGGGGGCATTTGGGCAAACCCCTTTTGCTGTGCCTGCTCCAACACGCGATCCAACACCTGCTGCACCGTCAGCGCTCTCACCTTACTCAGCAAGTCTCCAGGATTTATCACGCGCCTCGCTTGATCCCAACTGCTCATCCCCAACATCGGTGCAATCTCCTTGAGCGACAAGCCCTGACTGTAGTAAAGCTGCAACCCTGGAATAAACTGGGAAGCGAGAGGGGCATACTTTTTGCTACGTTCTAAGGCGGCGATCCGATCCCGCAGTTCTTGAGCAATGCCAGCATTCAGCGCTAGATCGAGTTGCTGATGAAAAAACGTCAGTAATTCTTGCTGTTCCAGATCTGACTCATCAGGATCACAGTGTGGCAGATCGGGTCGGATCGTGTCCCGTCCAGTATCAGGGTCTTGGATTTCTAGCGGAACGCGATGCATCCAGATATCGTATTGCCTGAGTTGCACTGCGATGTTTTTTAGATCTGACATCAATTCACCCACGGCAGGAATTACTACATTTTTGACCTGCAAGTCAGACAGCATTTCTTTTAGTTGCTCAGTTGAAGGATCTGGGCAGCGTTTAGCTCCTGCCTGCTGTCGGCGATCTCGTCGATAGACCCCATGAAACACCTCAACTAAATGGCGATCGCGCTCAGATAACCGCTCTAGCTGATGCGCTCTGGCTCGATTTAGCAGCGCCCAATCGCTAAGATGCCGAAATCCAAATTCTGCTAAAAACTGTTTAAGTTCGGCATTCTGTTTCGTTCGCAGATAAGTCCAATTATCTAAACTCAACCTGGACTGAGCCTCCGACTTAAATGTCCGCAATACTTCAACCGAAAAAAATGGATAAGTGCTCGCCTGAAGAGGTTCGTCGCCCATCATCACCAGTTGGGTTTTGCGATCGCGGTCGAGAATCACCCATGTTTTGCCATCATCGTTTAGTACAAAGGGCAACAAATCACGATAAGTAAATGATTTGTCGCTACCAAACAAATGATCAATGGTTTGGCACGCTTTGAGAATAGAAGCAGACACATAACATCTGAGGCAAAGCCCAGCCTGAGCCTGAATTCTGGCAGTTACAGTAGCACTTTTGGTATGAAAGTGAGACAGTAAAGTAGATTGAATTGCTCCACCTTGAGAACTGGCAATGCATTTCTGAACAAATTCCCGTGCTAGGGGAATCAAACAGTTTTTATACCCCAACTTTTCGCTAGCAGAACTAATACACCACATACTCCAGTATCTTGATGAAGCAACCATAGATTTTGCGCCTCTTAAAAAATCGCTGAAGTTTGAACACATTCATATAGCGCTCGGCTAAACCCAAATACTTACGGCTATATCAATCAATAGTTGCCACCACTTGAAACTGATGCAGACCTAGCACAGCTATTTTAACGTTGAGGTTGTGTAGTACATTTTGCAGAGCGTCTTAACAATCATTTTTGGAATCAAAAGTGACTGGGATTGATTTCAGCCAAGAAACCCCCATCCTAGCTGTGAGGGTGAGGGCAGATAAGCCATATTTGAACTCACGAGACAAACATCAGATACCAGCAGCAGGATCGATCGGATGCTTTGAAAGGATTCTCAAGCATTGTTCGATCTGACTGCGGTATCCCAGCGTGATCACCATATCGCCATAAAGGGCGGTTAACAGCGCTTTGATCTGCGTCACCTCATCGGTTGTCAGTAATAGAATAAGTCACCTCCTTAGTTCGTACTTTGGTAATTGTCTCCAGTATGTCTCTATGGTGTATCCACTATGGAGATACCCTGAAGATACAATAACCCTGTAGCCTTGTCTAGTAACTCGGTTAATGAGGCTTCTACAGAGCTAATGGTTACAAGGAAAGAGAAGCTATCCATCTACCTACCAGGACAGCTTAAAGAAGCACTAGCCAAGCTTGCGGCTAGAGATAAACGGTCTATCTCTACCTACCTAGAAGTGTTGATTTTAGAAGCACTGGAGAGCAGGGGAATCAAAATAGAGATCGATGAAGAGGGTGAGTAGATTGATCTCAGAACCTATTTGAAAAGGGTCTTGCTGTGAGTTGAGATTTTCGTTGATCCCCCCTAACCCCCCTTACGAAAGCTACGGTGTACACACAAGTCGAGCGATCCCCCCCTAACCCCCCTTCAAAAAGGGGGAACCGAACCCAAAATGGCTTGAAGTCCCCCTTTTGAAGGGGGATTAGGGGGATCAGCCCAGGTTTTAGACTCCTACGCAAGATGTGTGTACACAGTAGCCTTA